>NZ_DASVSI010000153.1:0-25653 GCF_036388155.1 Hymenobacter sp.
GTTTGCCCACTTTGTTGCTGTTGGAGAATGGCCACGATTTGCGCTTCGCTGAATCGACTCTTTTTCATAAGGGTGAATTGAAGGTGAGAAAATTACGCCTTTCTCTACTTTCAATTGGCCTACTTTCAGGGGAAGCTTACATATACACGAGTATCCACAATTTCTCGGCTTATTGTGGGCTTACTGAGACGGTACCAATCAAAGAATGCAGGACGAGTGGTCTTAGCAGCATTTTTTATCAACTCATTGTAGCGTTTCAAATCCACTAGTACTTTGATTGACGTTCCAACTGGTAAGTCTTTCTCTTTTTGCAATTCAATAACCTCGCTCTCAATTTTCGCCTTGAATACATAGCCTTCGCTAGCTGCTACATGCCGCGTCTTTACTGTAACTTCTTCTCCGATTAGGAAAGCGGCGAGTGCTCCAATACCGAACCGGCCAGAACGCAACACTTTGGATTTTGCACCAACAGCAGCATCATTTTCAAAAGAAGTTTTCCACTGTGAGCTTTTCCGATATGAGGCTCCAGCTCTCAGGAAATAGTCTCGGATAGTTCCCTCTTGCATTCCAATCCCTCTATCCGAAATCACTATCACTGCGCGGCCGTTCGCTTCGTCAAAAGCAGATAACCGTATTGCAACATCTGTTTTTTGATTACGACGAGGTAAACTGGCGTATTCCGGGTGTTCACTGACATATTGTTCGTATTCCCGCACCGCGTCAATCGAGTTCTGCATCAACTCGCGCACGCCATAACTCGGGTCATCGCCATACAAAGGACCGATAAGCAGCTTCAGCAACTCGGCCCGCGCAACATCGAAACGGATACGGTCGGGCACGTAGGATACCGTTTCGGCAAACTCTTTTACGTTGTCAAGATTGGAACGCACCCGACGGAAGGCCAAACCCAACTTGTCCCATCCTTCGATGTCATATCGGCCATATACTTCTCCTAGGACTGCCCAAGAGCTATCCAGTTCTTGTTGAATGCCCGCCAACCATTCTTTCAATCGCAGGAAAACTGCTACCTCATCCGGCTTTACTTTGATGAACAATGCTTCTGGGTCGTCGCCTCTCGTTATGTTCCGAACTGCTTGGTGCGCCTTATGCTCAATCTGGGATATGCCGCTGTAAATTTTTTTGTATTCAAAAATTCGGTTTGAGGTGCGGTCGCTATCAATCTGGAAGTAGTCAGCCACGCGCAGCAGCGCCATCAAGTACACAGCGTGGACGCCTTGGTAGTCGCGTCGGGCTTCTTCGCCAAAGTCGGGCGAGTTTTTCAAGTAGTCGAGGCAGTCCCGAAGCGGCAGGCCGTGGCTGCGGGCAATCAGGCCCACTAGGTTTCGCCACTCACTGGGCAGGCTTTCCTCAAGTTTCAGCATCTGCCCACTTACGCCCGGTACACCGTGTAAAGCCATTTCGTGGGCCAGCCGAGGATGCTGCTGCCGGATGAACTCGCCGATGAGCAGGTAATCGGTGCGCGTAAGGTTACTCCAATGCGCGAACGGGTCTTGCACCGAGGCGCTGGGGACGCCATTGTCGCCGCCGAATACTTTCACGAGCTTGGCATCGTCCCAGCGGCGCGCCAGAAACATAAAGTCGGCCCAGGTTTGCGCCCAGTCAGCTGAATCAAAGGGCGAAACTGGCGCATAAGCCGTGTCCGTGCCTTTAATAAGCTGATAAAACCCAGCCTCGGAGAGGTGCAAGGCGCTGTCGTGAAACAGCACGGCCAATATCAGCGCCGCCGCATCGGCTCCGGAAAAGTAGGGATGAGCCGTATTGGGAATCAATTTGGCTGCCGTGTGGAGCACCTGCTCCATGTGCTGGATGCCATGGTCGGTATAGTCCGGAAAAAACGGGAGCCGGCTAACCTGAAACCAGTCGCTGAAATTTTCGAGGGCCTTTTGCACCACATGCCTGTGCGGCGCATTGCGTAACCTATCTTCTAAAAAAACGGGTAGAGTAATTTCAGCGGGCATTGAGCGCAAGTATGGTCAGATGGGTTTCCAAACTTAACACCAGAACGTACACGTCTATTTTCGCCCGACCTTTGCCCCCTCACCCATCATTCCTCCTGCCAATGGCCAGCCTCCTCCTCGGCGATTACAACGACCTCGAAGTAGCCCGCGAAACCAGCATCGGCCTATACCTGACTTCCGACGACGGCGACCTGCTGCTGCCCGAAAAATACGTGGAGCCCGGCACCCGCGTGGGCGACGTCGTGCGCGTGTTCGTGTACCGCGACTCCGAGGACCGGCTCATTGCCACCAACCTGCGGCCGCTGGCGCTGGTCAACTCCTTCGCCGCCCTCACCGTGAAGGACCACAGCCCAGCCGGCGCCTTCCTCGACTGGGGCCTGGAGAAAGACCTGCTTCTCCCCTACCGCAACCAGCGGCGCGACCTGCGCACCGGCGAGCGGGTGCTGGTGTACGTGTACCTCGACGAGGAAAGCGACCGGCTGGTGGCCTCCGCCAAGTGGAAGCAATTCCTGAGCACCGAGCCCTTCCCCGGTGAAGCCGGCGACGCCGTGCGCCTGCTTGTGGCCGACGAAACCGAGCTGGGCTACCCCGTCGTCGTGAACGGCACGCACCAGGGTCTGCTGTTTCACAACGAAGTGTTCCGGCCGCTGCGCCTGGGCGAGCAGCTGCCCGGCTTCCTGCGCCAGGTGCGGGCCGATGGCAAGCTCGACGTGCGCCTACAAAAAGAAGGCTACGGCGAAGTAGAATCGGCCACCGATACACTGCTGGCGGCCCTGCGCGCCGCGCCCGGCGGCCGCCTGCCCCTGGGCGACAAGAGCCTGGCCGAAGACGTGTACCGCCGCGTGGGCATGAGCAAAAAAGTCTTCAAAAAGGCACTAGGGGCGCTTTTTCGGCAAGGACTGGTGGTGTTGGAGCCCGAGGCAACGGTGCTGAAATAACCTTCGTCATTGCGAGGCCGCAGGCCGTGGCCATCCGTACTGGGCTCAGCACGACACCTTGGACTAACCAGGCTGCTTTTCTGGCGTAAGGTATTTGGCTTTGCTGCGCGTTAAGTTGAAAACAACACGCTTTTCGCAAGCCAAGTCACGCCACTAAGCTGGTCACTGAGAACAGAACGGATTGCTTCGCTTTGCTCGCAATGACCGTTCCGTCCCACACCACTCCTTCCCACATGAAAACTGCTTTACTCACCGGGGCTACGGGCCTGATTGGTTCGCAACTACTGCCCTTGCTGCTGGCTTCGGGGCGGTATTCCAAGGTGATTGTGGTGGGGCGCAAGGCCGTGGCGGTGGTGCACCCCAAGCTGACGCAGGTGGTCACGGACCTGGACCGGCTCGAAGAGGTGCGCCTGCAGCTCATCGCCGACGACGTGTATTGCTGCCTGGGCACCACCATGCGGCAGGCCGGTTCGAAAGAGGCTTTTTACAAGGTCGATTTTCTGTATGTGGTGAGCCTGGCGGCCCTCACGGCCAGCAATTTTGCGGCGCAGTTTCTGGTGGTATCCAGCATGGGCGCCGACGCCGAAAGCCTCATTTACTACAGCCGCGTGAAGGGCCAAATGGAAGCGGCGGTGCGGCAGGCGCCGTTCCGGGCCATTCACATTTTCCGCCCTTCGCTGCTGCTCGGCGTGCGCGCCGCGCCGCGCCTGGGCGAGCGCATTGGCGCCACGGTGCTGCGGGTGCTGCAACCGCTGCTGCGCGGGCCGCTGCAAAAGTACCGGCCGGTGACGGGCGCCGCGGTGGCCGCGGCCATGCTGCGCGCCGCCGAAGACGATGGCGGCGGCGTGCGCGTGCATGAGTCGGGCGAATTTGCCCAGAAGTTGGCCTAAACAGGCTTGTGGCTGGCCCGACAGCAACCAATAGAATCTATTGCCGAGCTTACGAAACGTCCTGTCGAGCGCAGCCAGGACATTTCTCAGAATAACAGCGCGGCCCGGTCCGACCGCCCTAGGCGGTCCGACCGGTTGCTGTGGGGCCGGGATGGTCGAATAGTCTTTGCCATGGCTTCAACCGGTCGGACCGCCTAGGGCGGTCGGACCGGGCCGCGCTGCTTTGCTCATTGATTGGGTTCTCCCTCAGCCGAAATGCTTTGGCTGCGCTCGACAGGACCGTTGAATTTGCGTTGTAAGCGAAAGCCCGACGAGCCCCGCCAGTTGCTGACGGGGCTCGTGGGCTTTCGCTATTTTGTGGCCCAAGTGCTGTTGGTCAGCCTTTGTGCTCGGCTGATTTACGGGTTAGTGAGCTGGCCGATGAAGAGAATGGCGTTGGACGACTTTTCGCGGATGAGGAAGTAGAACGGTCGGTCGACCCGCACCGAGGGCGGCAGCGAAGTGGTCACGACGCCAACGGAAGTGACGGCCGCGGCCTCCGTGCCTTCCTCGTTTACGTCGATGTAGGTTTTGTGCTTCACGCTGCTAATGGCCAGGTTGCTGGCGCTGTTGGCCAGCATTTGGCTAAAGTTGGCCTGCCCGCCAAACGCCACGCCCATGCCCAGTTGGGTGAGGATGTCCACCATTTCCTTTTCGTATTCCAGCTTGAACTTGGGCAGGTGCAGTGCGAGGGTGGTGGTGTCGGCGGCTTGCAGCCAGGTGGCCAGCTGCGAATTGGTGAGGCGGCTGCCCACGCTGGCCAGCGTGCTGCTGCCGCGGGGCACCACCAGCGTCATGCTGAACTGGCGGTTGCCGTAGGGCAGGTCGATGATTTCCTGCTGGGCGTCCTGGTAGCGCAAGTACTTGGCGCCGGGCTCGAGGGTCATGAAATTGACGTTGGCCGTGCTGCCGTTTTCGCGGGTGAAGGGCTCAGGCCGCGTCAGGGCCGGGTCGAAGCGGTAGGTCCAGGCGCCTTTGAAGTAGATGGCGTTGACGAGGTACATCACGTCGTCGGCCTTGGTCTCGTCCACGATGCTCGGGATTTTGCCCTGCGTCTTGGCCGACACCCAGCCGTTGATGGCGTCTTTGGCCGACGGCTGCGTGAAATTTACCCCCTGCACCGTGGCGCCAAAGTAGGTTTGGTTTTTCTGGGTGAAGGCCGGCGCCAGTTGGAACTGCTGGCCGTGCCAGATGGAGTTGGCCGCCGCAAAGGTCACCTTGCTGTCGATGCCCGTGAGCAGGCCGAACAGGCCCTGGAACGACTCGTTGATTTCGGCGTCGGTTTGCGGGGAGAAGCCCAGGGTTTGCTTCATGGCGGCTTTGGTGGTGCCGTCGGCGCCGTTGTAGGCCATGGTGAGCGCCGCCGACACGCTCAGGGGCGACATGCACAGGTTGGCGGCCGGCGTGCCAGTGCGCAGGGCGCCAAAGGAGCGAAACGCAAATTCGTTGGAGCTGGCCACCGTCTTGTTTTCGGCGCCGGTGAGGGGGCGCAGCTTGGGCTCGTTGCTAGGCTCAGGCACCACGGCCTGCTTTTGGCAAGCGGCGAGTAGCAGCGTGCCCGCAGCAACGCTTAAAAGGGCGGTTTTGGGAAAGAACGACGACATAGCACGCAGAAAATGGGGTGGGAAAAGGCACGCAGAGGCCCGCTTACTGGGGCTTCTGGACGCATGACCGGCAGCGTGGCAGCACGGTTGCACGGCCAGTACCCCGTTGCCACTTGTGGGCGAATCAGTGCCCGTTTTAGCGCTTTCGAATCCATAAAGTCAGAATATTGCTCTCGACGCTTTCCGCTTCTGACGAAAGCAAAAAAAATTCCCGTCGAGCTGTAACGTTCGTTCTCATCGACGGTATCCACATACGAAAGCCACCCAATAGCCCCTCACGCAAAAGGCCGCTTCCCAGCTTGCTGCCTTTCTCATTTGGTACCTTCTTCCAAACTGTTCTTCTTCCCTGCTCCACATTTCGTTCCGACGGTGGCGCAGAAATAAGCGTCCAAACCGACCGACCAGAGAGCCGACCAGCTCGAAAAAAGAGCCCAAACGCAAACAGACAAATTTTATCATAAATTTTTGTCACTGATAATCAATCACTAATGGGGATATTAATAGCCAACATGAGGAATAATTGAAACAGTACCTTGCTTTACAAAGTACCTACCATACATTTGTACTGTTCAACGCCCAGTACTGTAGCTCACCCAGACACACTTCCCCTACCCCTGCCTTTTTTCTGCGCTCACCTTTTTTCTGCAAAAAATTTCATCCTCACCTTTTTTCTGTAAAAACCATGAAACGTTCACTCTCCCTCCGCTCCGCCCAACTGCAAGCTGGCGCAACCACTTCCACTCCTGCTCAACGCTCGGCTTCGCCCGCGTTTCTCCGGGCGCTGCTGCTCGGCGGGCTGGCCGTACTCGGCAGCGCCGGCTCGGCCTTTGCCCAAGACGCGCCCTCGGTGAAAGCCAAACAGAATGATGCCCAGTGCTTGGCCCTGACCGTAGAAAACCCCCAGCGGGAGCGCATGCAGATGCAGGTGGTTTCCTTGAATAAGTACACGTGCATCGTTAATGAAGTAAACAGCAATGCCTCTTACGGTAGCCAATTGAACTTCAAAGGGATGCCCGCCGGAAGGTACGCCGTGCTGCTGCGCGTAGGCCGCGAGCGCTACCGCTACAACGTGCAGGTGCAGGAAGGCCCACAAACCACCATTTCGGTGCCCGGCCTCACTCCCGCCAGCCCCGCCGGAATGGTCGCTTCGACCGCCCGCTAGTCGGCCCTAGGGCCTAGCCGGGGCTGCGCCCCCAATAGAATGCCTCGGACCTGGGTGACGTAGTGCTGTGCACTGCGCCATTCGGGTCCGAGGCGTTTTTGGGTATTCTGGCCGTTTACGCGGCCAGGGCCACCGGGCCTTTGCGGCTGTATTTGTCGCGGTAGGCCACCGGCGACACGCCCGTGATTTTCTTGAACAGCGTCCGGAAGGCTTTGGTATCGGAATAGCCCACGGAATACATCACCTCGTTCACGTTTTCCTGCGACGATTCGAGGCTCATTTTGGCGGCTTCAATCTTCACCCGCTGCACGTATTCGGCCACGGTGTTGCCGGTGGCCTTCTTGAAGCGGCGCTCAAAATTGCGGCGGCTCAGGAAGCTCAGGCTCGCCAGCTCGTCAATGGCCAGCTTACCTGTAAAGTTCTTTTCGATGAACTCCTGGGCCTTTTTGATGGGCTCGTCCTCGTGGTCCTTCTGGCCCTGAAAGATGACGAAGGGCGACTGGCTGTTGCGCCCAAAGTCGATTTGAAACACCTTGGCGCAGCACACGGCCAGGTCGCGGTTCACGTGCTTTTCGATGAGGTAGAGTATCAGGTTGAGGTAGGAATACGCCCCGCCGCTGGAGTACAGGCCTTGCTGGTCGGTAACCACCGTTCAACGACGAGACGCAAAATATTGCGTCTCTACAGCGCCAAACCATCCTCACTCCTTTAAAAAAGCCCTTTCAACACCATGGCTTCCCTCGCTCCATACCTCTCCTTTCCCGGCAATTGCCGCGAAGCCCTCGCCTTTTACCAAAGCTGCCTCGGCGGTGAGCTCAACCTGATGCGCGCCGGCGACTCGCCGGAGGCCGCGGCGCATGTACCGGCCGAAGCTCACGACCAAATCATGCACGGCAGCCTAACGGCGGGCAAATTCACGCTGCTGGCTTCCGACGCTCTGGACCCGCGCCACCCGCACACGCCCGGCAGCGGCGTGGCCTTGTGCCTGAACTGCAGCAGCGACGAGGAAATCACGAACCTTTTTGCCAAGCTGGGCGCGGGCGGCACTGTCACCGACCCGCTGGCCGACATGTTCTGGGGCGGCAAGTTTGGCTCGCTCACCGACCGGTTTGGCATGTACTGGCTGTTCAATTTTGACAAAGCGCCCGCGCAATAACCCTTTCTCTACCCAACCTTTCCAGCCCATGTGCAAAGTAGTTGCCGCCGAATACCTCACCCTGGACGGGGTGATGGAAAACCCCGCCTGGACCGCCCCTTACTTCAACGAAGAGCTGGGCGAATTTCAAAGAGAATTGCTTTTTGCCAGCGACGCGCTGCTGCTGGGCCGCGTCACCTACGAAGGATTTGCCGCGGCGTGGCCCGGCATGAAAGACGAGGATGGCTTTGCCGACCGCATGAACAACATGCCGAAGTACGTAGCCTCCCGCATGCTGCAAACAGCCGGGTGGAACGCCGAAATTCTGCCGGGCGACGTGGCCGCCGCCGTGGCCAAGCTCAAGGAAGAGCCGGGACAGAACCTGCTCATTTACGGCAGCGGCCAGTTGGTGGAGTACCTGCGCCAGCACGACCTCATCGACCAGTACCGCCTCATGGTGCACCCGCTGGTGCTGGGCAGTGGCCAGCGCCTGTTCACCGCCGAAATCAACTCTACTTTCAAGCTGGTGTCGTCGCACACCACCAGCACCGGCGTGCTCGTGCTTACCTACGAACGGGTAAGCGCCTAGGACATCCATCTCTCCGTCATGTCGAGCGCAGCCGAGACATCTTGCCTACACGTCAACCTCACCTCCGGCCCTACCGGGCACAACCCCTCTCCCGCGGAGAGGGGAGCCTGACAGATTGTAGCGCGGACTTTTAGTCCGCGAGCTGCTCGCTTCCAAACAGTTCATGCGCGGACTAAAAGTCCGCGCTACGGCCCTGCCGGGGGTGAGGTCGACGTGTAGGCAAGATGTCTCGGCTGCGCTCAACATGACCGTTCATGTGCTGAATGCTTCTAACTGATTTTTTGATTGCTTGACAACTTCCCTTCATGGACTTTAAACTTGAGCTCATTCCCATGCCGGTGGCCGACATCGACCGCGCCAAACAGTTTTACGTTGAGCAAGCCGGCTTCCGGCTCGACCACGACGTGCGGCCCAGCCCCGCGGTGCGCGTGGTGCAGCTCACGCCGCCGGGCTCGGGCTGTTCCATCGTGCTGGGCGCGGGGCTGCCGGGCATCGTCATGGCGCCGGGCTCGCTGCGGGGCCTGCACTTGGTGGTGGCCGACATTGCCGCGGCCCGCGCCGAGCTGGCCGGCCGCGGCGTAGCCATGGGCGAGGTGCAGGACCTGGGCGGCATCAAATACGCCGGCTTCAGCGACCCCGATGGCAACACCTGGACCTTGCAGGAAATCGCGGGGCGCGGCTAGCACCTGATTGAGGGTAGGAGGGTAAGAGGGTATGGGGGTAGGAGTTTCTCGATTTCTAACCCTCTTACCCTCTTACCCTCTTACCCCAAAAACCTCTCAGTCGCGGGTGAGGTGCAGCTCGGGGCGCGGCGGCATCTGGAGGGGCACGTTCTCCACGACGTAGGTGCTGTTGTCGAGGCCGAAGCTCTCGGTTTCGGAGGCGCCCAGCCACTTTAGCCAGCCGTGGAGGCGCAGGGCGGTGCGCTGCCAGCCGCGCAGCAGGTACTGGTAGGGCAGCGTTTTGTTGAGCACCACAAACTGAAAGTCGCCGCTGACCTCCTGCCCGCGCAGCGACTCGTAGCGCGAGGTGATGTCGACTTCGTGGTTCTTCACCAAATCGGCCACCACTTGCCGGAACATGTAGTTCAGGGCGTGGTCCACGCGAAAGCCGAGGTAGAAGTCGATGCGCACCAGCTCGTTGGGCAGCACGTGCGTTACGTGGTAGCGGCGCGTGTAGGGCTCGTCGGTGGTCGTGACGTGCACCAGGTAGTACACGTCGGCCCGCTTGGGGCGCTTCCTGAAAATGCTGTGCACCACGCCGTTTTCCACCTGCCCGGCGGCCTCGGCCTTGGTGAGGTACACGAGGTGGGTGGCGTATTTGGGCACGCTCGCGTCGTTGCTGAGCTGCTGGAGCAGCGGCAGCCACTCGGCCAGGTCCACGAATTCGGTGAGCTCGTTGCGGATGCGCTGGCCCGCCACCCAGCTCAGCATCACGAGCAGGAGCACGCCGGCCAGCAGCACGCTCAGCCAGCCGCCGTGCGTGAACTTGGCCAGGTTGGCAATCAGAAACGAGCCTTCGATGACGAGGTAGAGGCCAATGAGCAGCACTATCCAAACGGGCTTGGCGCGGCGCAGGCGCAGGTAGTAGGCCAGCAGCGCGGTGGTCATGAGCATGGTCACGGTCACGGCCAGGCCAAAAGCGGCTTCCATCCGTCCCGACTCGCGGAAGTACAGCACCACGCCCACGCAGCCGGCGCACAGCAGCCAGTTGAGGCTGGGCACGTAGGCCTGGCCGCGCAGCTCGGTGGGGTACTGCACTTTCACCTTGGGCCAGAACCGCAGCCGCAACGCCTCGATGACCAGCGTGAACGACCCCGAAATGAGGGCCTGCGAGGCAATGATGGTAGCCAGCGTGCACAGCCCAATGGCCGGCAGCAGCGCCCACTTCGGCACGAGCAGGAAAAACAGGTTTTGTTCGCCCAGCGGCGGGCCCAGGTGCTGGAGCAGCCAAGCGCCCTGCCCCAGGTAATTGAGCAGCAGGCAAATTTTAACAAAAGCCCAGGACACGTAGATGTTCTTCCGGCCCACGTGGCCCATGTCGGCGTAGAGGGCCTCGGCCCCAGTGCTGCACAGGAAAATGGAGCCCAGCAGCCAAAACGCCCCGGGCACCTGCGTGAGCATGGCCAGGGCGTAGTGGGGGCTCAGCGCCCGCAAAATGCTGGGCTCCTGCACCAGGTGCAGCACGCCCAGCACGGCCAGCATGGAGAAGAACAGCAGCATCACCGGCCCAAACAGCTTGCCGATGACCTGCGTCCCGAACTGCTGAAACGCGAACAGCGCCACGATAATTACCACCACAATGGGCACCGTATTCAGGTCGGGCTTCAGGATGCGCAGCCCCTCAATGGCGGAAGCCACCGAAATGGGCGGCGTGATGATGCCATCGGCTAGCAGGGCCGCCGCCCCGATGATGGCCGGCAGGTAGAGCCGCCGCACCGGCAGCCGCCGCAGCCGCGCATACAGCGCCAGAATGCCGCCCTCGCCGTGGTTGTCAGCGCGCAACGCAATGAACACGTACTTCACGGTGGTGAGCAGCGTGAGCGTCCAGATGATGCAGGAGATGGTGCCCAGCACCACCGCCTCGGTCACGGGCTGGGTCACGAACACGCCCCGCACGGTGTAGAGCGGCGAGGTGCCAATGTCGCCGTACACGATGCCCAGCGCGATGAGCGAGCCGGCCGCGGTGATGCGGGCGTGCAGGTGGGCGTGCGAGGGGGACGGCGGCGAAGCTTCGGCGGTAGCGCTCATAGGCAGGCAGAGGGGCAGGGTTTAGGCGTCGGGCGCGGCGCCGTGGGCGAGCAGGGCGTCGGCTGTGAGTTGGAGTTGGCGGCTTTGCTCGCGCAGGCGCTGCACCAGGCGCTGCTGCTCCAGGGCCTCGGGGGCCGTGGGCGGCACGCCGGGGCGGCGGTGCACCGTCACCACATCCAGCGGGCCCGTGGAGTCGATGCGGGGCGTGCCGTCGGCCATTTCGTAGCTTTCCAGCTTGCGGGCCATGTCGTTGAAGGCCCGGGCTACCTCGGCAAATTCCTGGTATTCGGACGTGGCCAGGCGCTGGGTGTAGTCGCCGGCCGCCAGGCGGCGGATGCCGCGCGTGAGTTCTTCCACCGGCTTGGTCACGTAGTCGGGAAAAGCAAAAATGAACGAGAACGTAGCCAAAATGCCCAGCCCCGCCAGCAGCCCCAGCGTGGTGATGGTGCGGGTGGCCACGGTGCGGGTGCGCTGGCTTTGCCGCTCGATGGCGCTCAGGTTGAGGGACGCCACGCGGTCGACCTGCCGGCGCAGCTGCCGGTACAAGCCGCCAGAACTGGCCGCGGCCGGGTCGGCGGCCGCAAATTGCCGAAAGCCCACGGCCACGGAATCGGCCAGCGGGCCCTCGCCGGGCTCGGTGATGTTTTGCCGCTCGGCCGCGATGTAGCGCTCAAAGGTTTGGCGGGCCTGCTCGGCGGCGGGCGCCGCCGCGGGCCCCGCGCCGAGGCGGGCGTCGCGCAGGTCAGCCAGGGCGTTGGCCAGGCGCCGCGCGTAGTTCACCGAGCGGTAGTTGTCGCGGAGCGTGGCCTCGGCGCTGCGCGAAAGCCGGTGCAGAAAGTACCCGCCCACGCCGCTCAGCAGCACAATTATCAGGAAAAGGAAGCCCAGGCCCAGGGTGAGTTTGGATTTGATGGTGGCTGGCATGGCGGGAAAGGAATGGTGGAAGAAGACCAAAGCGAAAGGTTGAAGCGGTTCGGGGCCGGTGTCTGTGCCGGTTCGGGAACCGCTCTTAAAGTGAAGAGCACAGGACTTGGTGTTCAACTTTTGACTCTTCACTTTTGACTCCGCCCACAGCTGTGCATCGACTGTGAAATTGCTGCGAAAATGCCCGCGCGGCCGGCGCGCGGCTGGTCAAGCTTGGGCCGAGGCCCTACCTATCCTGCTGCCACCGGCAAGGTAAAGCGGAACGTACTGCCGCTGCCCAGCTCGCTCTCCACCCACAGCCGGCCGCCTTGCGTGGCAATGAACTCGCGGGCAATGCTCAGGCCCAGGCCCGAGCCGCCGCGGTAGCCGGCCTTGTCGGGCAGCTGGGCAAAGCGCTGGAAGATGCGCTCGTGGTGCTCGGCCGCGATGCCGGGGCCCCGGTCCTGCACGCTCACTTGCACAAAGCCCCCGGCCAGCGTGGCGTGTACCGCCAGGAATTCGCCAACCGGCGAGTAGCGAATGGCGTTGGCCAGCAGGTTGATGAGCACCCAGGTAGTTTTTTCCACGTCGGCCAGCACGTTGGGCAGGTTCACGGAGCGGTGCAGCTCCAGGCGCAGCTGCTTGTCGTCGAGCTGAGGCTTTACGGTGGCGGTGGCAAAGGCCACCACCTCGGCCAGGTCGGTGGGCCGCACGTCGAGCTGAATGCCGGCGCCCGCGTCGAGGCGCGACACGTCGAGCAGCTCGCCCACCATGCGCTGCAGGCGCTGGGTTTCCTGCCGGATGTGGCCGGTAATGCGCATTCGCTCGTCGGCCGGCAGGCGCTCGTCCTGCAGCAGTTTGGTGTTGAGGTTGATGCTGGAAAGCGGCGTTTTGAGCTCGTGCGACACGGTGGCCAGGAAATTCGACTTCACCTGGTCCAGCTTTTTGAAGTCCGACACGTTGCGCAGGGTCAGGATGTGGCCCACAAACTCCGTCTTGCCCGTGATTTCATTGAACGACACCAGGTCCTGCACCGCCAGCCGGTAGAAGGCTTCCTCGCCGCGCTGGGCAATGTGCAGCAGCGGCGCCTCGGCCACGGCCGTTTCGCGGTTGGGCGCGTCCAGCGGCTTTATCATGGCCTGGAACAGGTCGTTTTCGAGGCGCACGGCGGCGGCCGGGCGGCCCACCAGCTTTTCGGCGGGCGTGCCCAGCAGCTCGCACACCACGGGGTTGGCCAGCAGAATGCGGCGGCTTTCGTCGAGCAGCAGCAGGCCCTCGTCCAGGGTGTTCACGATGCTGGCGGCACGGTTGCGCTCGGTTATCAGCTCGGCGGCGGTGGAGTTGCGGTACTCGCGCAGCTGCCCCAGCATGCGGTTGAAAGCCCGCGCCACCTGCCCAAACTCGTCGTGGCTTTCCTGCGGGATGGTGGCCGTAAAGTCGCGCTCGGTGGCGTGGTTCAGGGCGGCCGTGAGCTTGCGCAGGGGCTGCACGGCGGCTTCGGGCACGCTGCCGGCCAGCGCCAGCGCCAGCAGCGTGGCCAGCGTGATGAAGAGTAGCAGATTGCGGTTGGCCTGGTCGGCGCGGCGGTTGGCGGCGGCGGTTTTCAGGTTGAGGGCGCCGGTGTTGAGGGCAATCATGCGGTGGGTGAGCTCGCGCAGCCGGGCCGGTGCTTCCGATACCTCCGGCGGGCCGCCTTCCTGGCGGCCGACGACCGCCAGGGCTTCCTGCTGCACGCCTTGCAGCTGGCCCGTGGCGTCCCACAGCTCGTCCACCAACTGCTGCTCGCCGGGCTCGGTCACGTTGTTGGCTTCCGCCCGCAGAGCCGCCACAAAGCCGCCAATGCCCGCTGTGTCGCGGAGCGGCTGGCGCTCCAGGCGGTCCAGGCTCTTGAGCATGCGTTGGCCCAGCTCGATGGAGTGCACGTTGGCCTTGAGCACGTCGCGCGAGCTGCGGTCGAGCTGCCGCAGGGAGTACCACGCGTACCCGCCGATGCTCAACACCAGCAGCAGCATGGCCAGGAAACCCAGGTTGATTTTGGTTTTGAGGTTCATGGGATTTAGTTGTCAGTTGCTCGTTGTCAGTTGTTAGCTGCTCGTTTTTAGTTGTTAGTTATTAGCCATTTATCAGCAATTGTTAGTTCTTTAGCGTCCGGACGATACAAACAACTGACAACGAGCAACTGACAACTAATACGTCACCAAATACACGTCCAAATCCTGCTCGTCGCGGGCCACGGCGCGGAGCAGGTCTGTCGTGACGCCCCGGCGACTGACTTGCTCCCACACGCTTTTTTCGCGGGTGATGCCGCACACCAGCAAGGTGGCGTTTTTCTCCTGCGCCACCCGCCGGATGGCGCCCACAATGTCGTCGTCCTTCACCCGCAAAATCTGGGCGCCCAGCTCGGTGGCCAGCTGCAAATTGTTCAGCAAATGCCGCTGCGTGGCCAGCCCGATGCGGTCGGCGGTTTCGCGGCCGGTTTGCACGTAGAGGACGTACCAGGCCGCGGCCGAAAACCGGTCGGCCAGCCGCGAGGTCTTGCGGATGATTTCCTTGGCCGCCTGGTTGTTGGAGTTGATGCAGGCCAGCAGGCGGTCGTCGTTGCGGCGGGCCGGCAGCACGGCGGGCGCGCCACCGGCTTCGGACTCCACCTGCCGGCCCAGCAGCTGGGCCACCTCGCGCACCGCCAGCCGCCGCAGCTGCAGCAGGTTTTCGGCCTGGAAAAAGTTGGCCAGCGCGGTGGGCACTTTGGCCGGGTCGTAGATTTTACCTTCCTCCAGGCGGGCGCGCAGCTCGCCCACGGTCAGGTCCACGTTCACCACTTCGTCGGCCAGCTTCAGCAGCTGGTCGGGAATGCGCTCGGTCACGTCCGTGCCCGTGATTTTCAGCACTTGGTCGTGCAGGCTTTCCAGGTGCTGCACGTTCACGGCCGTAATCACCGAAATGCCCTGCGCCACCAGGAATTCCACGTCCTGCCAGCGTTTCTCGTGGCGCGAGCCGGGCACGTTGGAGTGGGCCAGCTCGTCGACGATGACGACCTGCGGGCGGCGCTGCACAATGGCTTCCACGTCCATCTCCTCCAAGGCCCGGCCCTTGTAGAAAAGTTGCTTGCGCGGCAGCAGCGGCACGTCGCGCAGCTCGGCCACGGTGCCGGGTCGGTTGTGCGTCTCGATGTAGCCGATGAGCACGTTCACGCCGTGCTGGTGCAGGTCGTGGGCCTCTTGCAGCATGCGGAAGGTTTTGCCTACGCCGGCGGCCAGCCCCAAATAGATTTTGAGCGTGCCCCGCCGCTTGGCCTGCACCAGGCGCAGGAACCGCTCGGCGGAAGTATCGCGCTGGTCTTGCTCAGGTGACATGGGAGTGGATGAGTGACGATAAACTGTTTGTCATGCTGAGCGAAGTCGAAGCATCTCTCCCGCAGTAGTAAATGATTACTCTCTCCGTAGAGATGCTTCGACTTCGCTCAGCATGACGGTTAATTCCATTGCTCAAGGCCTCAAAAGGAAATGGCCATGCTCGTGGTCAGGTTGCCGTAGCTGCGGTTGGTGGCGTCGTCGTCGCGGGAAAAAATCCCGTTGATGCCGTTCAAGTACCGGCCTTCCACCCGGAACAGCACGTTGCTGGCGGGGGCGTAGTCCAGGTTGAGGGAGCCGCCCGCCACGCGAAACTCAGCGTCGGTGGCGGTTGGCTTGATGCTTTGGATAATCACGCCACGCTCGGCCAAGTAATACTCGCCGCGCAGGGTAGCGGAGAACTTATCGGCCAGCTTTTGCTTGACGAAAACCGCGCCGGTGTGCCAGGTGTCGTACTTCTCCGAAGCCACGCCTTGCTGCTTGCCCACGTCGAATACCAGGGCCAAGTTGGTGCGCTCAGTGGCGGCGTAGGTGACGTAGAAGTCGTGAAAGTAGCGGCGCCGCTTGGTTTCCCCGGTCGGCTGCTCGTTGCCGTAGAACGTGCTGCTGTTGACGAGCACCTTGTCCGAAGGCTTCCACTGAATCTGGGTGCCGAGGGCTTTGGCCTGGTTGGTTTCGCGGATGTTTTGCCAGCCGTTCAGCACCAAGCCAGCCAAGGTCAGCTTGGGGCCCACTTCGTAGGTAAAGCGAGCGCCCGACTCGTAGTAGGGCGAGTTTTCGGCCATCATCGAGCGGGTCAGTGTCCAGTTGTCCTTCGAAATGGCCGACTCAAACCCGATGTGCGAACCGAAAATGCCCAAGTCTAACCAGGCTTTGTCGAACGGCCGGAAGCCGGCGTACGCCTCGAACACGTGCTTCAGCACCTGGTCCTCGGCCGCGTAGTTGGCGCTCACGTAGGTGCCGGCGTGCAGGCCCAGCGCCCCGCGCACCTTCCCATCGTCGTAGCGCACCCCAATCAGGGCCTGGTTGATGGTGAACTCATTTTGGCGGCTGTGCGAATACAGGAACGACTGCCGGTTGTTGCCGTTGGCGTGCTTGAAATCGTAGCCGTAGTACCCATCCACAAAGCCGTAGGTGGTGAGCGGGTTGGGCGTAGCTTCCGCGGGGGCCACGGCCGGCGGCACCGCCAGGGCGGGGTCGGTGGTGGGGGTGGTTTGGGCCAGGGCGGCACTCGTGCTGAGGGCCACCAGGGCCGGCAATAAGAGGTTTTTCATGGAAATCAGGCCAAACCAGGGGTCGGCCAACAGAAGGGATAAGGAAGCCGCGTCGGCAATGGCCGCGCAGCGCATGAATCGATTGTTTGGCAAACCTATTACCGCCCAGCTAAGGCATCGAGCGCCAGGTTCAGTTTAAGCAGGTTGATGTGGTCCGGGCCCAGCGTGCCGGTTTCGGTGTGCTGCTGCACCAGGGCCCGCACGCGGGCCTCGTCCAGCCGGCGAGCGCGGGCCACGCGGGGCACCTGCACCAGCGCGCCCTGCGGCGAAAGGTGCGGGTCGAGGCCCGAGCCACTGGCCGTAACCAGCTCAGCGGGCACGTCGGCGGCGCGCACGCCGGGGTTTTGCACCAGGAAGGTGTCGAGCCGGGCCTTCACCACGGCCAGATACTCCGGGTTGCTCGGCCCCTTGTTAGAGCCGCTCGAACCGTCGGCGTGGTAATCCGCCGCCGAGGGTCGGGAGTTGAAGTACTCCGGTTTGTCGAACTTCTGGCCCACGTTGGCGAAGCCCACCACGCGGCCGTTGCGGCTGATTTGGACGCCCTCGCCCCGGCCGGGCGCGGCCTGGGCCACCAAGGTTACAAAGGCCGGATAAAGCACGCAGCACAGCACCATCATGGCTAGAGTGAGGCGGAGAGCAGGAATGAATTGGGATTTCATAAAATTTAAGTTGATGGCACGGGGCTTAGCCCCGTGCCGATTATCAGCAGGCTTCTGGCCTGTGGCACGTGAACGACTCGCAGCACATTCGTTCTGATGGCCGCGGGCCAGAGGCCCGCTAGCAACCGACACGGGGCTAAGCCCTACCGGGTACGACCCCGCGCCATCATTCTGGTTGAATCAGTTACAAAAACACCCCCACAATCAAGTCAATGACTTTGATGCCGATGAAGGGCACTATTACCCCGCCCAGGCCATAAATCAGCAGGTTGCGGCGGAGTAGCGCCGAGGCCCCGATGGGCGTGTAGGCCACGCCTTTCAGCGCCAGCGGCACCAGGGCGGGGATGATGAGGGCGTTGAAAATCACGGCCGAGAGGATGGCCGACTGCGGCGACTTCAGGCCCATGACGTTGAGCGCGCCCAGGGCCGGGATGGCCACCATGAACAGCGCCGGCACGATGGCGAAGTACTTGGCCACGTCGTTGGCGATGGAGAACGTGGTGAGCGTGCCGCGCGTCATGAGCAGTTGCTTGCCGATTTCGACCACTTCGATGAGCTTGGTGGGGTCGTTGTCGAGGTCGACCATGTTGCCGGCTTCCTTGGCGGCCTGGGTGCCCGAGTTCATGGCCACGCCCACGTCGGCCTGGGCCAGGGCGGGGGCGTCGTTGGTGCCGTCGCCCATCATGGCCACCAGCTTGCCCTGCTGCTGCTCGGCGCGGATGTACTGCATCTTGTCCTCGGGCTTGGCCTCGGCGATGAAGTCGTCCACGCCGGCTTTTTCGGCGATGAATTTGGCGGTAAGGGGGTTGTCGCCGGTCACCATCACGGTTTTGATGCCCATTTTGCGCAGGCGCTCAAACCGCTCCTGAATGCCGGGCTTGATGATGTCCTGCAGCTCCACCACGCCCAGCACCCGGTCGTTTTCGCTTACCACCAGCGGGGTACCGCCGTTTTTGGCCACGGCCTGCACCCGCTCGGCCACTTCGTTGGCGTACACCTGGCCGGCAGCTTCCGACAGCTTGCGGATGGCGTCGGCGGCGCCCTTGCGGATGCGGCGGCCGTCGGGCAGCGTCACGCCCGAGCTGCGGGTTTCGGCGGTGAACTTGATGAGTTCGGCGCCCTCCAAACGGTGTTGCAGCGTAGCGGGGTCCACTTTGTTGTCGCGGGCCAGCTCCACAATGCTTTTGCCTTCGGGCGTTTCATCGGTGAGCGAACTGACGGTAGCCGCCTCCACAAACTCCAACATGGACACGCCAGGCGCGGGCCAGAAGTGCGTGGCCTTGCGGTTGCCGATGGTGATGGTGCCCGTTTTGTCGAGCAGCAGCACGTCGATGTCGCCGGCCGTTTCCACGGCTTTGCCGCTTTTGGTGATGACGTTGGCGCGCAGGGCGCGGTCCATGCCGGCAATGCCGATGGCCGAAAGCAGCCCGCCGATGGTGGTCGGAATCAGGCACACAAACAGGGCAATGAAGGAAGCCACCGCAATGGGCGTTTTCGAGTATTCGGCGAAGGGCGCCAGCGTCACGCACACAATCACGAACACCAGCGTAAAACCGGCCAGCAGGATGGTGAGGGCAATTTCGTTGGGCGTTTTTTGCCGCGAGGCACCTTCCACCAGCGCAATCATCTTGTCGAGAAACGACTCGCCGGGCGCGGTAGTTACCTGCACCACGATGCGGTCGCTCAGCACCTTGGTACCGCCCGTGACCGACGATTTATCGCCGCCCGCTTCCCGGATAACCGGGGCCGACTCGCCGGTAATCGCCGACTCGTCAATCGTGGCCAGGCCTTCGATAATCTCGCCGTCGGTGGGAATAATCTCGCCGGCTTCGACCACGAAAACCTGGCCTTTTTGGAGCTGGGACGAGCTAACGGCTTGCAGCTGGCCGTTGTCGAGGCGCACGTTGGCGGGCGTATCCTGGCGGGTTTTGCGGAGCGAGTCGGCCTGGGCCTTGCCCCGCGCCTCGGCAATGGCCTCGGCGAAATTGGCGAAGAGCAAGGTCAGAAACAGCACCACGAACACCGTGAAGTTGTAGCCGAAGCTGCCCTGCGCGGCATCGGGATTCACCAGCAGGCCGATGGTGACGAAGAACATCACCACGGTGCCGATTTCCACGGTGAACATCACCGGGTTGCGGAACATCACCCGCGGGTCGAGCTTCACGAAGGCCTGTTTGGTGGCCTCGGCGATGAGCGCGGGTTGAAATAAGGATTGGGATTGGGTTGCCATTATCAGGAGTAGCAAAAAGGGGGAACGGACTACGTAGCGCGGACTTTTAGTCCGCGTCCCCGCGCCGTTGAATTTGTTCGGGTTTCCGCTGGGGACGCGGACTAAAAGTCCGCGCTACGGACGCCGTTAGTACAGCGTGAAATGCTCGGCCAGCGGGCCCAGGGCCAGGGCCGGGAAGAAGGCCAGCGCCGCGATAATCCAAATCACGAAGAAGACCATCACGCCGAAGGTGGCGGTGTCGACGCGCAGGGTGCCGGCGCTTTCGGGGATGAATTTCTTGCGGGCCAGCAGGCCGGCGATGGCCACCGGGCCAATGATGGGCAGGTAGCGGGCCAGTATCATGACGATGCCCGTGGCAATGTTCCACCACGGCGTGTTGTCGCCCAGGCCCTCAAAGCCAGAACCGTTGTTGGCGGCCGAGGAGGTGAACTCATATAGCATTTCGCTGAAGCCGTGGTAGCCGGGGTTGGCCAGCCAGGCGGCGTACTCGGTGGGGTTGCCGGCGTAGAGGTGGGCGGACATGGCCGTGCCCGTTAGGATGAGCAGCGGGTGCAGCAGGGCGATGATGATGGCGATTTTCATCTCCCGGGCCTCGATTTTCTTGCCCAGGAATTCCGGGGTCCGGCCCACCATCAGGCCCGAGATGAACACGGCCACGATGATGAACACGAAGAAGTTGAGGAAGCCCACCCCCACCCCGCCGTAGAAGGCGTTGGTCATCATGCCAAGCAGCGCGTTCATGCCCGAGATGGGCGTGAGCGAGTCGTGCATGCTGTTCACGGAGCCGTTGCTGGTGACGGTGGTTTGGATGACCCACAGCGCCGAAGCCGGCGCACCCAGGCGGATTTCCTTTCCCTCCATCGAACCCAAGGCCTGGTCGACGCCCATGCGGGAGATGGCGGGGTTGCCGTGCATCTCCAGGGCCACGGTGGGCACTTGCAGCAGCAAGTAGCCGGCCGTCATCACCCCAAACACCATCCAGCCCAGCTTGGGCCGGCCCAGGTAGAAGCCGAAGGCCAGCGCCATGGCAATGGGAATGAGGACGATGGCGCCGTTTTCCACGGCGTTGGTGAGGTAGGTGGGGTTTTCGAGCGGATGGGCCGAGTTGACGCCGAAATAGCCCCCGCCGTTGGTGCCAATCTGCTTGATGCCTATCATGGCGGCAGCGGGGCCGCGGCTCACGTTCACGGAGTCGCCCTGCACGGTCACGATGGGGGCTTTGGCCTGCCAGTTCATGGGCGTGCCCTGGAACACCAGCACCAGCGCCACGGCCAGCGACAGCGGCAAGAGCACCCGCGTGATGCTCTTCACGAAGTAGTTATAAAAATTGCCCAGCTTCTCGGTGGTGCCTTCCTTGAGGGCGTTGAACACGACCACGCAGGCGGCCATGCCGGTGGCGGCCGTCACGAATTGCAGGAACATCAGGCAGAACACCTGCGAGAAGTACGTCGCGCCCGACTCGCCGGAGTAGTGCTGCAGGTTGCAGTTCACCAAGAAGGAAACGGCCGTGTTGAACGCCTGGTCGGGCGTCATGGAGGGGTTGCCGTCGGGGTTGAGCGGCAGGCTGCCCTGGGTGCAGAGCACAAACAAGGCCCAGACGAACCACACCACGTTGATGGTGAGCAGGGCCACCAAATGCTGCTGCCAGGTCATGCCGCGGGTGGCGTCGATGCCGCCCACGCGGAAGAGCAGCCGCTCAAAAGGCGCCAGGAAATCGGTCCAGCTTTTGTCGCCGCGGTACACGGTGGCCAGGTAGCGGCCCAGCGGGATGGCCAGCAGCACCGTGCCGCCGAAAATGAGCAGGATGCCGAGAAGTTCTTTGTTCATTTAGTTGTCAGTTGTTAGTTGTCGGTTGTTAGGCGTTAGCTGCTCGTTTTCAAGTGGTGGCTTCTACAAAAACCCGACAACTGACAACGAGCAACTGACAACTAAAACCTAGAATTTCTCCGGTTTCAGCAGCACGTAGCAGAGGTAGCCGAACGTGGCCACGGAGAGGAAAAGCAGGGCGAGCATCATGGCGATGACGGGGTTAGATGTTGTCGAAAAAATCGACCGATTTGTAGAACAGCCAGAAGGCGGCGAGGCCAGTGACGTAGAGGACCGGAATCAGGAAGACAGCAGCCATAGAATTCAGGAAAAACGGTTGAATGATTGGGTGTGCCAGTCCCAGGGCAAACCCCGGCCCCAAGGGCAAAGCCACGCCGTGCACCCAACTCAACTTCCTGATTTTTAGAGCAATTATTTTATTTACTCATCCCGCGCTAGGTCAGTGGCAACGGCGGCACCGTAGCGTTTCGCTAGTCCGGTTTGCAAAATGCTAGGGTGCGGCCGCGGCCGGAACTAGCCCCAGGGAGCGGCAGCGGCCTTTGGGCGGCATTGGCCCCGCATTGGCACTCAAAAAGGTGCCTCCACCGCTTTGGCAGGGGGTGCTTTTTCCCATCATGCCCGACTTACTCGCCGAGATTACGCAGGCGGCCAAAGCCTACTATGCCCAGGCCGCCGCCTTCCCGCTCACCCCCACCGACTTTCAGGAGTGGCTGGAGTCGCTGCCGCCGGCCCGGCGCGCCGAGGCGCTGGCCCGGGGCTTCGTGGCCAGCCAAGCTGAACCCCATTTCCTGCATTTCTGCCTGGAATGGCGCGGCTACAACCGTCGGGAATTCATGGCCCGCCATCTTTCCGTGGCCGCCTTCGAGTTGTGGGCCACCCACGGCGGGTTCGACGGCGACTTGCCGCCCCATGGCCTTGGAAGGTAGTAATGGGCCTGTAGAGACGCATCCTTGCGTCTCGGCGTTGAAGGGCCATTTGGCTGAAGAAAACCCACGAACCGGTTTAAACGGCGCGGTCCCTGAGAAGCTGTTTGCGTCTCTACAGGCCGTATTCCTGAATTTTGCGGTACAGCGTGGTGTGGGCCACGCCCAGCACCCGGGCTGCTTCGGTTTTGTTGCCGCCGCATTCCAGCAAGATGCGTTGCACGTGTTGCTTTTCCACGTTGCGCAGCGTGCGTGGGTCGTCGGAAACCGAGGCCATGGGAGCGGCGGCCAGCTGAATTTCGACGGGCAGGTCGTCCACAGCCAGCGCATGGTTGGGCGGGGTGAGGATGGAGGCGCGTTCGAGCACGTTTTTCAACTCCCGCACATTGCCGGGCCAGCCGTAGGTTTCCAAGGCCCGCAGGGCTTCGGGGCTGAACGTGAGCGGGCGTTGCCGCAGCTTCACGGCAAATTGCTGCGCGAAGAACAGGGCCAGGGCCGGCACGTCGGCCCGGCGGGCACTGAGCGGCGGCACCCCAATGACCACCACCGAGAGGCGGTAGTACAAATCGGGGCGGAAGTGGCCGGCATCGGCCTCCTGGCGCAGGTTGCGGTTGGTGGCCGCCACCAGACGCACGTTCACTTTGGTGGGCCGGCTGTCGCCCAGCTTGATGAATTCCTGGGTTTCGAGGGCGCGCAACAGCTTGGCCTGCGCACCGGCTTCGAGCTCGCCGATTTCGTCCAGAAACAGGGTGCCGCCGCTGGCTTCCTCAAACTGCCCTTTCTTGTCGGTGAGCGCGCCGGTGAAGGCGCCTTTCTTGTAGCCAAACAGCTCGCTTTCCAGCAAATCCTTGGGAAAGGCGCTGCAGTTGACGGCCACAAACGGCTTGCGGCGGCGCGGGCTGCCTTGGTGAATGGCTTGCGCGAACAGCTCCTTGCCGGCGCCGGTGGGCCCTTCCAGCAGCACGGTGGCATCGGTGAGGGCCACTTGCTGGGCCACGCGCTTGGCCTGCTCCAGCGCCGGCGCGTGCCCAATCATGGAGTCGAAGCTGTACTGGGCCCCGACTTTTTTTTCCAAATCGGCCACGCGGCGCTGCAGGCGGGCTTTGTCGGCGGCGCGGTCTACCACCACGCTCAGCTGCTCGTCGGCGTCGCCCTTGGTGAGGTAGTCGAACGCGCCTTCCTTCATGGCGCGCACGCCGTCGGCAATGGTGCCGTAGGCCGTCATCAGCACCACTTCGGCCAGGGGGGCCAGGGCTTTGTAGCGGGGCAGCAGGTCGAGGCCGCGGCCGTCGGGCAGCTTCACGTCGGAGAGCACCACGAGGACTTCGTCGGCGTGTTCGCGCAGGGCTTGCAGGCCGCGGTGGGCGTCGGGAGCTTGCAGCACGGTGTAGCCATCGAGCTCAAGGGTGCGGGCAATGGCCTGCCGCAGCATGGCTTCGTCGTCGATAAGAAGAATGGTACCGTTGGGCATAAAAGAAGCTGCCGAGGGCTAGCAGAAGCGGTTTGCTTCACCAGAAGCCCTGCTTTCTGATACCGAAGGTACGGGCCGAACTACGGCCAGCCCGCCCGCAGCAAGCACGGCCATCACCCTTTCGCCCCGCCATTTAGAATAAATTCGAAATTCGTGTACGGGATGTAGAGACGCAATATTTTGCGTCTCGTCGTTGAACGATGACGTGTGGACGGTGCCCCACAAACGGCGCAAACGCCGAGACGCAAAATATTGCGCCTCTACATCCTGTGCAGCAAGCGGAACATTGCCCAAATGCGCCCGGCTACCTAGGCCCGCTGCAGGTTCAGGCGCTCCACGGTTTCGCCCTCAAAGTCGAACTCGATGAGCACGGCGGGCTCCTCTCCCACCACCCAGCCGTCGTGGCCCGGCGCGATGGCCACCACCTGCGGCGCCACAAAGTCTTCCTGCACCCCGTCGGCGTACTGAATGCTAATGCGGCCAGACGCGAGAAAGCCCACGTGCGCGTGCATGCACAGCGGCGTGCCCACAATGTCTTTCAGGTTTTTCGACCAGCGAAAGCCCTGCGGGTACACGATGCGCTTCACGCGGGCATCGCCGGTTTGCACTACGTCAACGTGCACGCCGCCTACTTCGCGGTGCGCGGCGCCTTTCAGCGGGGCCAGGAGGGTTTCGGTCGTATTCATGTCCTAACCTACAACTTAAAAATCAGTTGGCGAGGCCAGTGGCAGAGAGGCCGCTATTTTTTGGCTGGCGCCACTATGGTATTGGGTGGCAGCGGAATTTCGCGCGAGGTTTCGAAGACGCCAGGTTCGGAAGCGGTTTCTTCCACGCGGCGCTGCACAATGCGCAAGCGCCGCCCGCCTACGTTCAGCACGGCCAGGTCGGAGCTGGTGCCAGAAGAGGCCTGGTAGCTGCGGAAGCCGAGAAGCATGCCGCTCGGAAAGCCGGCCAGCTTGGCCTTGTCCGCATCGACTATATCGGGCTTGCTGGCAAATTTGCCCAGGTCTATTTCCTGCGGCTGGCTGCCCTGCACCTTGAGGAAGGCGCTGGTTTTGGGATGCTCGGGGTCGTCGGGATTGGGGGCAGGCTTGAAAGCAAACGACAGTTTCAGGGTTTCGGCCTCTTTTAGTTTGGACGGCGCCACGGCGGGAGCCGGAGCCGTCGCAGTGTCGTTGACGGGCGGCGTAGAGAGGGTTGCCGGGGGCACAGCGGCAGGTGCAGCAGGAGCACTTGGGGCAGCAGCCGTGGGCGTGGATTCGACGGGCGCCGTTTGGTTGCAGCTGCCGAGCAGCAGCGCAACTCCACAAAGAGCAAGAGTAATGTTTTTCATATGGGATACAAGGAAAGCCTGAGGCAATAAGATGCGGCAAGTTACTTGCGGCGTGCGCAGTATTGCACGCTATGCCCGCGTTTTTCTCTTCAAAACACCGGATTACAGAAGAGCACAAAAAAGCCCCGTCAAGTGCTGACAGGGCTTTTCGTGACGTTGGCTGAGCTAGCCTACCAACGGCGGCCGTAATGACCGTGGCCGCGGTACCCGTAGGGCCGAGGGGCGTAGTACACCCGCGGCGCAGGCGCGTAGTACGGCGCGGGCACCACCACGACCCGGGGCGGGGGCGCGACGTACACCACTGGCCGGGGCCGATGGTAGCGGGGGCCGTAGTAAGCGCGGGGCGGGGCGTAGTACCCACCAATGCGCACGTTGACTTGCGCAGCGGCCGAACCAGCGGTTAGCAGTTGGGCCGTGAGCAACAGCGCGAAGAGCAGCAGAAATGGACGTGTCTTCATGGAACCAATCATTAAATGAACTTCCGGATATTTTACTGGCTTCGACAGCGCCTGGTTGCCCGGGTTTAATGGCGAGCCAGAGCGGTTTCGGCGTCTGTGTACCGCCGCGCTGTAGCGCGGACTTTTAGTCCGCGAGTAC
>NZ_DASVSI010000154.1:0-20950 GCF_036388155.1 Hymenobacter sp.
GTTTGCCCACTTTGTTGCTGTTGGAGAATGGCCACGATTTGCGCTTCGCTGAATCGACTCTTTTTCATAAGGGTGAATTGAAGGTGAGAAAATTACGCCTTTCTCTACTTTCAATTGGCCTACTTTCAGGGGAAGCTTACACCGCGAACCTCTGCTCGGCATTATGAGCTGATAGTTAATCAACGAATGCAAGGCGTAGTGCCGGAAAATGGCAAGGTCGCTTTTAGCAGTCAGAAAAAACTGCTCTCAGGTGATTATTACACACTGCTAATAGACAATGGCCAACGCGTCGAAACCATTGGGCTTCATGAGCAGGCAAACCTGAATAGTGGTTCATTCGAATACGAGAAAAAATTGCGTCAGGAGGTGGAATCTGCCGGAGGCATAAACATGCTTACTTCCTAACAGAAAGAATTTTTCTTGGGCATGTCAGGATGCCCTTGATATCGCAAGGACACTTAAAAAAGCCGCCCACTTCCCAACCGAAATCGGGCGGCCACTTTTCCATTCCTCCCGAAACTTACGCGACGGCCGGTTTCTCCTTGCCGCCCCCGCCGCCGGAGTTGATGATTTTGCGAGCCTGCGTGAGCCGTCTTAAAGCAGGCGGTTGAGCACAGTAGCTTTTTGTCGCGTCTCAAGAAATTAAAAGATACTTATTGTCTGTCAAATCCTTCCAAATTTGTACCTTTGAGCTATGGACTTGTTTGAGGAAATGCAGGGCGCAAAGCCATTCTTGAAGTGGGCAGGGGGGAAGCGGCAACTAATTCCCGTCATTCAAGCCGCGTTGCCGGACAACCTACGCCATGCGCGTGAGCTGACCTACGTGGAGCCCTTCATTGGTGGTGGTGCGGTGTTATTCTGGATGCTTCAAGCTTACCCGAATATTAAGCAGGCCTTCATCAACGACATCAACCCTGACCTGGCAACCGCCTATCAGGTCGTTCAGCAGCGCCCGCAGGAATTAATCAAAGCCCTAACGGCTATCCAAGAGTCTTACTACCGCCTGTCTTCCGAAATAGTCCGCCGCACCTACTTCGAGGAACTACGCGCTGAGTTCAACACGCGGCCACTGGAGGCAGTGCGCAACACCGCCGTGCTCATGTTCCTCAACCGGACCTGTTTCAATGGCCTCTACCGCGTCAATAGAAAAGGCGGGTTCAACGTGCCGTTTGGGCGCTACGACCAGCCAGCTATTTGCCACCCGCAAACCATTCTGGCCGATAGCCAACTGCTGGCCCGCGTCACCATCCTGCAAGGCGATTTTGCGCAGGTCCTGGACCACGCGCCCGCCAACAGCTTCTTCTATCTCGACCCGCCTTACAAGCCACTGAGCAAGACTGCCGCTTTCAACGCCTATGCTACCGAAACCTTCGATGCCTCCTCGCAGGAGCGGTTGGCCGCCTTCTGCCACGAGCTAAATGCACGAGGAAGCCAGTGGCTCTTGAGTAACTCGGACCCTCAAAACACCGATGCCGCCGATTCTTATTTCGATGATTTGTATGCCGGTTTCACCATCCGACGAATTCAGGCTAAGCGGCACATCAATTCCAAAGCAGAAGGCCGAGGCAAAATCAGCGAATTATTAATTAGCAACTATGCGCCAGCGCTGGAAGCGCAATTGGCCTAATACTGCTGGCTCGCAGCCACTCATAACCCTAGTTCTTCCAGCGGAATTTCCTTGAAAAAATAACGGCAGCCTACTTCCTCAATGTATTCCAGCACATCCCGGTAGGAAGGGTCCCGAAACCAGTCGTTCAGCAGGTAATAGAATTCCACGCGCAGGCCCAGCGGTGCCACCAGTTTCTCGTATTGCCGCTTCTTGAAATGGCAGGTCTACAGCTTTTCATCCACGGAGCCCGAACCGGCCTGAAATTTCTTCTCGATGATATACAGCGTGCCGCCCACCAAAACCGCTCCATCGGGCAACAGGCGTTTGCTCACCAGTTGCGTGTAATCGATGCCCCGAGCCGCCAGCAGGTTCTTATACAGCTTGTTCTTTTCAAACAACACGCCCACTGGTAACGTGGTCGCGCGGTCTACCACAGTATCGCCGTGTAGCGCATAGCGTGGATGTTCCAGGAAAGCGTCACGCAACTCCGTACTGCGTTCAAATTCCAATCCGTTGCGATTGGTATTGGCGCCGCCGCCAGAAGTATTAAAGGGACGTATCAACAGTTGACTCGTAGCGGGTGAAAAATTCCGGCAACGAAACCCCCAACGTTCGGCACAAAACCAGAATATTGAGCAGCGATGGATTCCGCTCACCGCGTTCTATCTGGCCAATGTACGTTCGGTGAAAGCCACACCGGCTAGCAAGTTCTTCCTGCGAAAGATGCTGCTCGGTGCGCCAGTAACGCACCTCTTGCCCGAATGCTTTTAGTGTTTGTTTCCGCACACTCAAAACACGCTACTTATTGTCGGCACAACAACCGACAATAAGTAGCATTCCAAAGACCCTATCCAATAAAAAGCCGCCCGCTCCCCCACCGAAAGCGGGCGGCTTGATTTCCAAAGCTACCGAAACTTACGCTGCGGTCGGTTTCTCCTGGCCGTCCCTGCCGCCGGAGTTAATGAACTTGCGGGCCTGCGGGCAGCCGTCGTAGCGCAGACGAGCGAGCAGCTTGAAGGCATTCACGTCCTCGTCGAAGGTGCGCATCTCGTCCATCAGGTCGGCGAGCAAGCCGTCCGAAACCGTGCCCGAGCGGATGCGCTGATGGTTTTGCGTACGGCCGGCTGGGCGGTGCGGAAAGTAGCTAGGGCCTCGGTCAGCGGCTTTCGGGCCTGGGGGTGAAGTCGGTTTGGGGTGCTGTTGGCGAGAAGGAGGCCAGCCAATACAGCAGAGCTTGGTGGGTTATTACAAGGTGCTGTCAGCACACGACTTCCTATTTTATCCTTTGGCACTATGATAACCCAAGTTTGAACTATATTTGAAAGATTTAGAATATAGTGATTTCTTGGATTGAAATCATTATAGTATTAAGTCAACTCACCGGGCACTTTCTGTGGCAGAAGAACCTGCCCAATTCTCTGCTGGTGCGCTTCCGGGAGTGGCGGTAGGCTGCTGCCGAAACAGCGAAATATCCTTGCCCTACCCACGCCGGGGCGCGTTAGCAACTGGAGGACGATGTATGAAAATAAACCACTACCCACTCCTTGCGCTGCTCCTCGTGTTGCTCCTAGGTGCGGCCCCGCGCGCCGCGGCCCAATCCACGCAAATCCGGGGCTTTGTTGATGTCCTTTCCTACTACCAGAACGGCCGGGTAAACTTTGGCCTGGGCGAGCAGGACTTGTTCATCACGTCCGTGATAAACGAGCGCCTGTCCTTTCTGGGGGAAACCGTTTTCAAGTTCTCGCTGGAGTCGCCCACCGATTTCGACATCAGCGTCGAGCGCATCATCCTGAAATACAACTACGCCGGCAACCACAGCGTGCTGCTGGGCAAGCACCACACGCCCGTCAACTACTGGAACGACACCTACCACCACGGCCGGGTGTTCTTCCCCACCATCGACCGGCCCTTGCTCTTCGGCCTCGGCATCATTCCGCTCCACACCACGGGCGTGAGCCTGCAGGGCCAAAACCTGGGCGCCCTCCGCTTCGGCTACGACGCCATGGTGGGCAACGGCATCGGCTCGGGCGACGTGGTGGACAACAACCCCTTCAAGTCCGTGACGCTGGCCATGCACGTCAAGCCCACCGACGGGCTGCGGCTCGGCGTGTCGCTCTACCACGACAACCTGTCGAAAGGCAGCAACGCGCACAGCCACGGGGGCGGCGCGGTGCCGGTGGCCCACGCCCGGCTGAGCCAGGACATTGTGACGGCTTCCCTGTTCTGCACCGATTCGGTTTTCTCAAAGAAGGTTGAACTGCTAGTCGAAAGCAGCATGGTCAACAGCAACTCCGACAGCCTCGGGGTGCAGCGCGCCGTGGCCACGTACGCCTACGCCGGCCTGCGCCTCACCGACAAGCTCGTCCCCTACGTCCGGGTCGACGACGTGCGGTTCACCAACAAGGAGGTGTATTTCATGCCCAACAACACCCAGTCCTTCGTTGGCGGGGTGCGCTACGAACTCAATTACCTGGCCGTCCTCAAGCTCGAATACCAACGCGCCAAAAGCCACCTGCAGCGGGCCGCTACCGACCGGGTGACTTTCCAGATTGCCGTGGGCTTTTAAATCGATATGAGAATGAGTTTGATGTATCGATTTGCATTCGGCGGGCTCCTCCTGCTGGCGTGTGGCCACGCGCCGGCGCACGCCCAGGCCCAAGCCCAAGACCTGAACCTCGTGGTCATCGGCAACGGCAAAGGCGTGCCCCCCGCCATGCCCCTGGCGCAGCTGCGGTCTACCCTGAAAGGGGAAAAGCTGCGCTGGCCCGACGGCAGCAAAGTGGTAATCGCCCTGCTGAAAACCACCACGCCCATTGGCCAAAACACCAGCAAAAAAATTTACAACATGAGCGCCAACGAGCTGAATAAATACTGGCTGGCGCTCGTGTTTCAGGGCAAAGCCGACGCGCCCAACTTTTTCAATTCCGAAGCCGAGCTGGCCGACTTTGTGGCCCAAACCACCGGCGCCATCGGCGTGGTCAACCAACCCGCGCCGAGCAGCAAAACCATCACCATCGACGGGAAGAAATTTTTATAAGAACCGCCCCTTTTCTCCCTGCTCCTGCGGGGCCCGCCTAGTATGGTAAACCGCTTACGCCATTCGTCCATCTTGCGCATCATCAGCCAGTTGCGCCTCACGGTCAAAACCAAAATCTGGTTGGCGGTGACGAGCATCGTGCTGTTGTTTTCCTTTTTCGTCCTCTTCTACCTGCCCGTCATTCAGGAGCGCAGCTTGCTAAACAACTTCAACAAAGACGTGCAAAACCACGCCAACACGGTGGCGCTGGGGGTGCAAATTGCCATGACCGAACAAAATTTCCAGGGGGTGCAAACCGCCATGGACTTTGTGAAGAAAGACCCGCTCCTGCAATTCGTGAGCTTGCTCCAGACCGACACCGCCTGGAACGCCGACCGCACCCGCTACCGCATCACCCGCATGGTGTTCAAGACCTACCCCGAACGTAAAAAGATAAACGTCGACGCCGCTTCCAACGACTCCACGGTGGTCAAACGGACCGGTTTTAGCACGCCCACGATGACCGGCGAAATCATGCTGGCGTTTTCCACCCGGGAAATCGTGCAAAGCAAACGGCAGATTCGCATCACCTCGCTGTTTTTCAGCTTCCTGGTGTTCAGCATCGGGATTGGGATTGGTTTTGGTCTGGCCAAAAGCATCTCCGTGCCGGTGCTGAAGCTGCGGGATGCCGCCACCAAAGTGGGCCGGGGCGACCTCACCCAACGCGTTCAGAGCAATTCGCGGGACGAGATTGGGGAGCTGGGCGCGGCGTTCAACAAAATGGTGACCGACCTGTCGACGACGCGCCAGGCGCTCGACGCCCGAACCAGCGAGCTCGTGGCCGAGCAGTTGAAGTCGGACGACTTGTTGGCAGGCCTCAAACGCACGCTGGCCGACCTGCGCGACACCCAGGAGCAGCTCATCCGGCAGGAGAAGCTGGCCTCCATTGGCCAGCTCACCAAAGGGCTGGTCGACCGGCTGGTTAACCCCTTGAGCTACGTCAACAATTTTGCCGATGTATCGACCGAACTCTTGGCCGAATGCAAGGAGCTGCTGGCCTCGGATGCCTACGCCGCCGACGAGCACATGCAAACGGAGCTGGTGCCGCTGCTCGCCATGATAGCGGCCAATACCGGCAAAGTCAAAGAGCACGGCGCCAGCCTCGCTCGGGTGGTCCGCAGCATGGACAAACTGCTACAAGTCAAATCCAACCAGTTCGTCGAAGTCGACCTCAACGCGTTTGTTGACGAGCAGTTGGCAGCCTATCGAAACGAGCTTGACGACGCCTATCGAAACGTGCCGCTGGAGCTGGTTAAAGGGAGCAACCCGGACAACATCGCCGTCCGAATCGTGCCCACGGAAATGAGCACCGTCCTGTTGAGTCTGCTCAACAACGCGATGTACGCGGTTCATGAAAAATCCTTACGCGACCCCGATTTTCACCCCCGGCTCACCGTCGCCACGGTTTTTCAGAAGGCCGGCGTAGAAATCCACGTTCGTGATAACGGCGCGGGCATCTCGGCCGTTGAAAAGGAGCAGCTGTTTTCTCCCTTTTTCACCACCAAGCCCACTTCCAAAGGCACCGGGCTGGGCCTGTTCATCAGCCAGGACATTGTCCGGACCCACAGAGGCCACATCACCGTGGAAACTTGTCCGGACGTGAGCACCACGTTTACCATCAACTTGCCCGCCGCCGTGTCCATGAGTTGATTCCTCAAGCTTTGCCAAAGTGGCAATCCGGCAGCACTTCCCCGGGCGCAGGTCCGAAACGAGCCCCCGACCCAAACGCTCCGGAGGCCGTCGGCCAGGTGCCGCAGGCCTGGCCTTGGGAGCACCGCCTTGGCCTGAGCTGCCCTGCTTCCGCACCTGCACCGGCCGTCCCGGCCTACCTTCGGCGGCCATTTCCACCTCTCTGCCGCACTCACCATTATGGGAAAAAGCCGTCTTTTACCTCTGCTGCCCTTTCTGATTTTTTCGCGCGCCTTCGCGCAGCAGCCGGCGCAGAAGGTCTTCTTTTCCGACATCGACAACTTTTGGGTGGCCTATGACAGCATCCGCACCACCCCGGACAGCCTCCGGCAGCTCCAGTACCTCCAGCGGCTGTACATCGCCAAGGGCACGCCGGGCCTGAAGAGCATGATGGAAGTCCGCCGCTACACCGCCGCAGAATACGTGAGCGCCATCCGGCGTTACCCCAAGTTCTGGAACTCCCTCCGGCCCTTCTCGCGGCGCGCCCCAGCCGCGGCAGCCGGCATCGAGCCCTACCTGAAGAAGCTAAAGCAGCAGTACCCGGCCCTGCGCCCGGCCAGCATCTACTTCACCATGGGGCTGTTTCGCGCCGGCGGCACCATCAAGGACGGGGCCGTGCTCATCGGCACCGAGATGGCACTGGGCGGAGTGGGAGTGGATGTGTCCGAACTTCCCGCCCGCCTCAAAGCCCTCCTGACGCGCAGCTATCAGGGCGACGCCGCCAAAAAACTGGAACTAACCGTTGTGCACGAATACGTGCACACCCAGCAAAAGCTCCCCGGCGACCCGCTCCTGAGCCTGGCCCTGTACGAAGGCACCTGCGACATGGTAGCCGAGGTGATAACTGGTCGGGTCCCGGCCCTGCCCTACATGACGTCCGGCCCCGCGCTCGAGCCCGGGTTGAGAGAAAAATTTAAGGCCGAAATGTTTTCCCCGGCCTTCCAGAACTGGTTCTACAACCAAAAAGCCGACGACCCCAAGCACGTCTCCGACCTGGGCTATTACATGGGCTACGCCATCTGCAAAGCTTACTACCAGCAAGCCCAAAACAAGCAAGCCGCCATCAAGCGCCTCATCGAACTCGACTACGGCAACGATGCCGCCGTGGAAGCCTTCCTGCGCGAAACCCGCTACTACCCCGAGCCCCTCGACAAAGCCCAGCTGCTGCGCGCCTACGCCGCCCACAACCCCGTGGTGGTCAGCATGACGCCCGCCCCCTTGCCCGGCGGCCTGCTCGATGCCTCCGTGAAGGAGCTGCGCTTCACCTTTTCCGCCGCCATGGGCCCGTACACGGGCACCGGCTACGGCCCCGGCGGCAAAGAGCAGTTTCCCGTCACGGGCCGCGTCGGCTTTTCGGCCGACCGCAAATCGTATACCTACCAAGTCGACCTCAAGCCCGGCCGCACGTACGGCCTCACCCTCGAAAGCGGGTTCAAGTCCCTCGACGGACACCCCTTGGTGCCTTACGAAGTAACCTTTCGCACCAAGGAGTAGCGGGCCACAATTGCAGCCGTTTCTTCAGCAGCACGCGGAAAGGATTCTTAGTTTTCAGCCACCTCATCATCGTCCTTGGAGGTAATTTGAGGCCTTCAAATAGTATTCCGCCTCACGCCCGCCATGCTAGTAGCCGCCCTCAAAACCCTTTTCGACCGCGACCTGCATAAGTTGAAACTCGAAATTGAGTCTTACCGAAGCGAAGAAGCTATTTGGAGAGTTGATAAAGGCGTCGCCAACTCGGCTGGCAACCTCTGCCTGCACCTCATTGGTAACCTAAACACCTACATCGGAGCCGAATTGGGGAACAGCGGCTACGTCCGACACCGGGAGCTGGAATTCTCACAGAAAGACGTTCCTCGCGCTGAATTAGTGGAAAGCGTCGAAGCAACGCGCGTAGTTGTTGCCGCTGCGCTCGCCCAGCTGCATGATGAGCAGTTGAATCAGGAATACCCCGTATTGGTATTTGAAAGCAAAACTTCAACTGCTCACTTCCTGCTGCACCTAACCACCCACCTGGCTTACCATCTGGGACAAATCAATTACCACCGCAGGCTACTGGACGTGTAATGCGAGGCCTATTTGCTGGTAGTGGTAGCGCCTCCTCAGTTCGATTGCGAAATGCAGTCGGTGCGCCACCTCACGCATCGCCTGCGCGGCCATATTTCCACTGGAATTTCGTGGCCGGGCCACTGAGCATGGCTCCTTTTCAAGCATCCGAAGATTTCGCTGCCCTCGCTTCGGGACCACCTGTTCCGGCAGGCGTTGCAGGGCTGCGTCCCATGGCTCCCCACAAACCGGCGCGGGTTTCTGCGAAGCCCTAACTCGTGGCCAACCCTGTCGTGGAGGCTGAGCCTCCATTGCCGCGCAGCAGCAAAGCGCCGAACCGCACAGCAAAGAAGCAAGTGGTTTCAAGGCCAGCAACTGACTCGCCTGATTGAAAGAGCACCGGTTACGGCTTCGTCAAAGCCAATGCTTGTTGCTTCCATCCAATGCGTCGGCGTCGCAACACCTTTTTTTTCAAAAAACGCATTTTATCAGCGTTGGCCTTGCGCCAAACGGCCGCCCGTCGGACGAAACCCCATCGCAACGTTCGGCCCCCTTGAATAAGTACCCCTCAGCCAAAATTTATTTTACTCTGCTTCTTGGCAAAGTTAAATTAAGGCACAAGTGGATACTGTACGCTAGCGCAGGTTGGCCCCAAATCTGCTTAAGTACAGCAACGGTCTTCGACCCTGCAATCTATATCGATTAAATTGAATCAAGGCCTATTAGCGAAGAAAAACCTACGTATTTATTCTGAAAATTTTCATCGGCTGCAACTAATCGTTCACCGATTCATTTAAGAGGTTCACCAAAAAAAATTACAGTTTTGCTCCACTAGTTGGTTTAAACTCCTACCTTTCTAACATGGAAAGCCAGTTGCCTCTCGGCCAGCTTTCTTTTCTATCCTCCTTGCACCTTTCCACCGTGTCCATCGACCTAGAAATGGCGGCGCCTCTGGCCCCCATCGCCCCCAGCCTTTCACCCGAGATTGCCTCTACCCGCACCACCTACGACCACGTGGTGCTGCCCGGCGACTTCCCCGACCCCACCATCACCAAAATCGGCGACACCTATTGGGCCAGCGCTACCTCGGCCGAGTGGGGCGCCATTTTCCCCATTTTCTCGTCGAAGAACCTCCTCGATTGGGAATTGGTGGGCCACGTGTTCCCCGACAAGCAGCCCGACTGGGCCAGCTCCAACTTCTGGGCGCCCGAGTTCCATTACGAAAACGGCCGCACGTATATGTACTACACCGCCCGCAGCAAAAAGGGCGGCATGCTGTGCGTGGCCGTGGCCAGCGCCGACCACCCGGCCGGCCCCTACCGCGACCACGGCCCGCTGGTGGGCCAAGAAGCCGGCTCCATCGACGGCTTTGCCATGCCCGACGAGAACGGCGACCTCTACCTCATCTGGAAAGAGGACGGCAACTCCTGCCACCAGGACACCCCCATTTGGGCCCAGCGCCTCAACGACGACCGCACCGCCCTCGTGGGCGAAGCCACCGAACTCTTCGCCAACGACGCGAAGTGGGAAGGTCCCCTCGTGGAAGGCTCGGCCCTGGTGCGCCACAACGGCTGGTTCTATCACTTCTTTGCCGGCAACAGCTGCTGCGGCAAAAGCTGCAACTACGCCACCGGCGTGGCCCGCTCGCGCAGCCTGCTCGGCCCGTGGGAGAAGCACGAACAAAACCCCATCCTCGACCGCAACGACGTGTGGAAGTGCCCCGGCCACGGCACCGTGACCGAAATGGACGGCCGCTGGTTCCTGCTGCACCACGCCTATTTGGCCAGCAGCCACGAGTTTGTGGGCCGCCAGGGCCTGCTCAGCGAGTTCACGTGGAACGAGCAGGACTGGCCCGAGTTTGTGAACCGCAGCCCCCAGGCCGCCCCGCTCACCGACATCGCCCGCCTCAACGTGGCCGAAGAGTTCGAGGGAGAAAAGCTCGGCCTGGAATGGCAGTGGCCCATCACGGCGCCCAAGCCCAAGACCGCCGTGCGTGACGGCCAGCTGCACTTGCAGGCCTGCTCTTCGCGCCTCGGCAACCTGGTGGCTCGCCGCACCCACGTGGCCACGTACAAAGCCGCCACCACCCTCGACTTCGCCAACCTGCCCGTCGACACCTTCGCCGGCCTGGCCGCCGTGGGCGACCCCTACAACGCCCTCGCCCTGATGGCCGGCAACGGCCAGGTGCAAATCTGGCACGTGAAGAGTGGCAAGCAGCAGTGCCTCGCCCAAGTTTTCATCGAGCCCTGCGACAACCTCACCCTGCGCCTTGAAGTGTGGGGCGGCCAGCGCTACCGCTTCGCTTACAGCACCGACGGCGCCACCTGGCAGCCTCTCCCCACCGAAGGCTTCACCCTCAACGGCACCTACCTCCCACCTTGGGACCGGGGCGTGCGCGTGGCCCTGGTCGCGCAAGGCGCCGAAAGCAATACCGCCACGTTCAACAACCTCATCATCCGCAACCAGCGGTAGTCAGTAGTCAGATACCAAAAAGCCAGGCCGCTTATTGAGGGGCCTGGCTTTTTGGTGGGCCGCTACGACGGTGTAGAGACGCAATAGTTGGAGTCTCGGCATCTGCGCCGTTTGGGTACGTTCGCGTGTTACCCTTGCTCTTTTCGGAGTTGTACTCCGAAAGCCACCTGCTGCGGGCTTGCAGCCCCAACATCAGCGCAGCACCGTCTGCTGATTGGGAATATAACTCCACAGCAGGCCAGCTTTCGGAGTACAACTCCGAAACAGCAGCCGGGAGCAGCCGGGCGCTTGTTGTAAGTCCAGCCCCAAAGAGACACAAAGACTTACGTCTTTGCACTAAGTTGAGCCACCAACTAAGCCAAAAAACAACGCCCGACACTGGAGTGCCGGGCGTTGCATGACTTCTAATTTGGTCAACCGCTGCCTTAACGGCGGCGCTTGCTTTTGCTCTTAGACTTCGATTTCGAAGGAGTGCTTTTCTTGGTTGACTTGTGCGCTTTGGCGGAGCTGCTTTTTTTCGAGCTGCTTTTCTTGGCAGTGCTCTTCTTGCTGCTGCTGTGTTTGGAGCTTTTGGCTTTGCTGCTCTTGCCCTTGCTGGCGCTCTTGCTTTTACTGGACTTGGAATGAGCGGCCGACTTGCTCTTGGATTTCGACTTGCTCGATTTGCTTTTGCTGCTGTGGCTACCCGACTTGTGCGACTTTGATTTGCTGCTGCGCGAGGAGTGACGGGTCGCGGCGCGGCGGGCTTCGGCCCGGGCCTCGGCGCGGGCTTCTTCGCGGCGGGAGGCGGCCCGGCGGGCAGCCAGGGCGGCGGTGTTGCGGGCTTCGTAGCTGCGGGTGGTGTGGGCCGGAGCGGCGGCTTCTTCGGCTTCGGCGTAGTGGGCGGTTACGTCCGATTCGGGGGCGGCGGTGGCCTCGTCGGCGGTGGCTTTGGGAGCTTCAACCGCGATTTTTTTGCGACGTACCGGCATCAAAAAATCCCGCTCGGCACGCTCGCGCAAACTCAGGTTTTCCTCGCCCGGAAGCTTCGTAACGGGTACTGATTTTTCGTTTTGGGCTTGGGCGCCGCTCCATGTGAGCAGCAGCAAAAGGAGAACAAAGAGATGCTTCATAAACGAATAAGATAAAATCGACAGAAGACAAAGCTAAAGCCCACCATGGATAAATGCAAGGCAAAAGGGGTTTTAAACGCTGAGAAGGGCCTTTAGGCGGTTGAAGGGCCTATTTCGCCCCTCCACCGCCCTGCGCGGCCACCCGCAGGCGCAAGCCCGCCGAGTGCGCCCCAAACTCAGGCGCGTACAGGCATTGCACTTGGCTGAGCCCCCCAGAAAAGTCGCCGGCCTGCGCCGCCCGCAGCCGGTATTCGAACACGTGCGTGCCGCGCGGCACGGCACTCAAAAAGAAGTTCGTGGCGGCGTCGCGCGGCGACTCATAATAGCCCAACCCATTCTGGTAGCGGTAGCCGCTGGTCTGGGCGATGGGTTCTAGGCCGGCGGCTCGCTGGTCCTTCAGGTGCACGTATTCGAGCACGCGGTCGGTGCGCAGCACGAGGCGCACCACCAGGGCGTCGCCCACCCGCAGCGGCGTGGCGGCGGTCAGCTTTCCCAGCACTGGGCCGCCGGCCGTGCGGGTCTCGCGGTAGAGCTGGCGCTCCAGGCTGAGCGGCGTGGCGGCAGGCGTCACCTTGTCGTAGTCTTCGAAGTACTGCCAGTAGAGGGCGCCCCACGCTACGCCCGCGTCGGGCTTGGTGAGGGTGACTTTGCCTTGAGCTGGCTGCACCTCAGCGGCGGGCCAGCTGGTTTTGAAGTAGCCCGTGCCGGCCTGTGTGGCGGCGGGCTTCACCGCCTGCCCGCCCACTGTGATTTGCAGGGGTTGCGTCGGGGCCAGCCAGTCGGAGCCGCGGAGGAGCAAGGCGTAGCAGGCATCGGCGGTGGCGCGGGTGCTTTCCCAGTGCTGGGTCTGCTTTTGCTTGAGCAGCCAGAGCTTCATCTCGTCCACGGACTTCTGGTCGGCCTTGATTTCATCGAACGCTTCGATGAGCGTGGCCTGGGTTTCAGTGGGGGCTTCGCGCCAGTAGTAGCCGCCGCGCACCTCCTTCCAATACATGCCCAGCTCGGGCGAGTGCAGGGCGTTTTCGGAGAGGCCGCGCATGATGTTCTGAACGGCAGACGCCGTCTTGCTTTCGCGGAAAAGCGCCAGCGCCAGCTGGGCTTGCAGGTAGCGCGTCTGGCTGGGCCAGAACTTGGCGGCCTGCTGGCGGTAATAAGTGGCGGCGGGCTTGGCGTCGGTGGCCAGGGCTTGCTGCGGCCAGAAGCTGCGCGCGTACAGGGCTTGAATCTGCGTGTCGTCGAGGTGGTCGTCGGTCAGCTTCACGTTTTTTTGGCGGCGCAGTTCGGCGTAGTCGCGGGCCAGGCGCGCATCGAGGTAGCGCACGGCGTCGGTCAGGAGTTGGCGGGCCACGGGGTCGGTACTGGCGTCGAAGGCGCCCAGCTTCTTCAACCTGCCAAAGCCGGCCACGATGAGCTGGGTGATGTAGCGGTCCTCGGGCATTTGCTCGAACCAGGGGAAGGCGCCGCTAGCCAGCTGCATTTTCTGGAGCTTGAGCAGGGCGCGGTTGGTTTCGTCGCGCAGACGCACTTCGTCAAACAGCTCCGTGAGACGGGCCAGGCGCTCCGTTTCGCCCTGGGCGTCGCGCACCCAGGGCGTTTCCTGGAGTAGCAGGTTTTTCAGCTCCTGGTTTTGCGCCAGTTTGCTAGCCAGCGCGTCTTTCTGCGCCGCGGTGCCGCTTTGGGCCTGGCGCGTCCACTCGGCCAGCACGGTTTTGAAGCGCGGGTTGGCTTTGAGAATCTGGGCCGCCAGCAGGTTAGCGTACAAGCGGCTGAACACCTGCTCCGAGCACTCGTAGGGGTACTCCATGAGGTATGGCAGGCTCTGCACGGCGTACCACGCCGGGTTGGCCGTCATTTCCAGCGTCAGCGAGTAGTTGCGGCGCGTGGGGCTGCTGGTGCTCGTGAGTTTGGTCAGCTCGAAGGTGCGGGTGCCGGCCCCGGCCAACGGCAGCGGCAGGCTCTCGGTGATGAGCAGGCGGTTGGGCAGCACGGGCAGGGTGTTTTCCTCGCCGTCGGAGAAGGTACTGGCAGCCGAAATCGAGGGTCGGACCCTCGATTTCGAGCCACCGAGGCCCGATTTCGCCCCTTCGACCTCCGAAATCGACCCATTTTGGCTTGAAATCGAGCCATCGAGGGCCGAAATCGAGGGTCTGACCCCCGATTTCGAGTCAAAATGGGTTGCTTTCGACCCATCGACCCGCGACTTGGAGCCTCGACGGCTCGATTTCAAGCCTTTTTGGCCCGATTCGGGGGGGCTCCCCGCCTGCGCCACCACGCGGTAGGTCACAGCGGCAGGCGCGAAGTCGGCCGGCAAGCTAATTTCCCAACCCAGCGCCGCGCTCTGGTGCGCGGCGGCCGACACGGCTTGCTGGGCCGAGCCCTTTACCAGCTGGCTGGTGAGGTCCTGGCCGGTGGCGGCGTCGAGCAGGAACAGCTGGGCCGTGCCGGTGGTGGCCGCATCGGTCAGGTTCGAGACTTTGGCGGTGAAGGTGAACGCGTCGCCCTGCCGGAAGAAGCGCGGCGCGTTGGGCGAAATCTGAATTTCTTTTTGCGTGACGAGTTGCCGGGCCAGCTGGCCGGTGCGCAAGTCCTTGTCGTGGGCCAGGGCCAGCAGCTGCCAGCGCGTCACGGCTTCGGGCATCTGAAATTCCAGCACGATGTCGCCGTTTTTGTCGGTGTGCAGGGCCGGCTGCCAGAAGGCCGTTTCCCGGAAATCGGAGCGGGTGGGCACGGTGGAGAGGTCGGGAGCGACGGATTTGGCTTGTTCACCAACAGCAGTATCAGCCTGTTCTTTTTCAGCGTACCCAGCAGCTTTCTCTTCGTCAGATAGAACCATTCTAGCCGCCGAAGACATGGGTGCAGGCGCTGCGACTCTCATTTCGGCCAGCTCTTGGGGACCTACGTGTTTGTAGCTGGCTGCTGCACTATGCCCTATGCGTGCCGGCCTTCTGCGCCCCGTGATAATAGCCCAATCATTTAGCTCAGGATAGAAAGAAGTCCAGCTAGCGTCATTCGACCAGACGCTAATATTGACTATTGCCTGCGAAAGCTCATTGCTGGTGCTTGTACCAAACCGCCCCTGCCACCCGAACCGCGCCGGATAATACCCCGAGCCCAGTTCCAGCCCCATGAAGCTGTGCGGGCGGAAAATATCCAGGCTCTGGTCGTAGAGAGTGGCCAGTAGCTCGGCGTCGGCGGCTTTGCCATTGGCCTGGCGGATGGTGACGCGCCAGGTTTCGCGCTGGCCGGGCTGGAGCTTGTCGCGGAAGGTGGCAATGGAGAGCTGAAGCGGCTGCGGCGGCTCGGTTACCTGCACGGTGGCGTCGTGGCGGTAGAGGCGGTTGTCGCGCACCTGCGTGGTGTGGATGTGAAGCGGGCCTGTGGCGGTGGCTGGGTCGTACCCGGCAGGGCCGCTTTCGAGGCTGAGGCGGCGCTGCTCGTTGGCCTTCAGCGTCAGCCACTCCGAGCGCAGCAGCTTGCCTTCGCGCTCCACCTCCAGTAGGATGCGGGCGCCGGCTTCGCTGCTGCCCAGCAAGAGGCTTGCGGGTTGGCCAGGGGCCACGGTGTCGGCCAGCGCCACAAACCAGTCGGGCGTGGCGAAGGGCACGGTGGCCGCCTGCGAGTCGTAGAGCGTGAAGTCGAGCCGCGCGGTGTCGGTTTCGGGCGCGAGGGCTTCGAGGCAGTAGCGGCCGGTGGGCAGGGCGGCCAGGGCGGCTTGCAGGTCGAGCACGGCGCTGGCTTTGGTGTCGAAGGCCAGCGTGCGCACCAACTCCGGCCGGGCTTCGTTTTCTTCCGTTTCGGGGGCCGGGCCGGGCACGCCGCGCGGGTTGGGGCGGAAGCGGCGGGCCAGCAGGCGCAGGGTGCCGGCGGCGGGCAGCGGCTCGCCGGTGGCGTTGCTGCTGAGCAGCGAGTAGGTGGGCAGCTTGGCTTTGTCGGCCGCATCGGGCCCGGCGAGGCGCAGGCTGAGCGGGTTGCGACCGATGGGAAAGCTGCGCGTGCCGGTGCGGGTTTCGCCGGCCGCGTCGGTTACGTCGGCGGTTATCTCAAACAAGTAGCCCGGCTCCCAGCCCTTGCGCCCACCCAGCGCCTTGGGCACCAGCGGCGGTGTGAAGGTGAGGCTGAACCGGCCCTCGGCGTCGGTGGTGGTGGTGCCGTGAGCAATTTCCTGGGTGCCCTGGTCGCCGCCGGGCGGGTAGATGCCGCGCCCGCCGTAGCCGAACAGCGGCCACAGCGCCCGCCGCGTCACGCGGTAGCGCACGGTGGCGCCGTCGGTGGCCTGCCCGGCGTAGGCGCGGGCGCGGCCATTGATGGTGAGCGGCTGGCCCAGCTGCGGCCGGCCGGGCACCGAGTCGATGCTGACGAGGAAGGTGGGCCGCTTGTAGTCCTCAATGGCGAAGGTCAACACATCGTTGTCCGTCCGTAACTGAAACGAACCGTTGAGTAAACCCGTGGGCAAAATGCACGAGCCGTTAAAAGAACCAAACTCAGAAGTGGTAAACTCGAAGGTCTTGACTTCTTCGCCATTGTAATCGTTAAGAATTCTGACGCTGATTGACTGCCCGGAAAGCAAACGTGAGCTTTTATCAGAAATTTCCGTCAAGATTCCTTTGAAATACAGCGTTTGCCCTGGCCGGTAAATGGCCCGGTCAGTGAAAAGGAATGTACGACGCGTGGGCGGAGCCACACGGTGCCGCATAGGGGCAAGATAGGGATTGGAAATGCTTACCCAGAGCGTGTCTTTCCCCTGCACCAATTGCGCCCCTTCCAATATTTCTCTATTAGAGGTCGGCGGTCCTGCTTCCGGTGGTAAGTCCAGTTTGCCTTCTGGGTTCGAAACCAGTGCAACGCCTGAACGATATTCTGTACTAGATTCTGTACTAGTCTTTTTACTCACATACCGGCTATACCAGCCCTGCGCTTTCACTCCGGTCATGGGCTGGCCACTCTTTCTATGAAGCACCAGAAGGTTAGTTATGGCATTATCCGGATTTTTACGCCAGCTAGCGCTCAACTCACTGGCTCCCAGAAAGCCGTAGCTCGTCGCCACGCCCGGCCGCTGCTCCGTGGGTTTCGTAGCCTGATTGCTGACGATGACCAGGTAGTACCCGACGGGCAGTGCCGTGCCCGCGACGGCGAATTTTTGCTGCTTGTAATCCTGCGGGTGCGCGGGCACCGGCACCGCCCAGGTAGCGGCCGGCTTGGCTCGCAAGGCGCGGGCGTAGCGCTGGGCCACGGTGCGGTTTTTCTCGTCGTACTCGCCCGACTTTTCCCACTCTTTCAGTGAAATGCGGTAGGCCCAGGCGTGTAGCTCGGTCACGTTGCGCGCCGTCACGTCCAGGCGCCAGGGCTGCTTTGGCAGCACGATGTCGGCGGAGGTAAACGCCACTTCAGCCTGCTCGATTTCCTCACGCAGCTGTCGGGCCCGCGCCGCGCCGCGCGACTTTGGAAAGCGGGCTTCGGCTTCCCGGGCCAGGCGAACGGCGGCCACGGCGTCGGTTTCGCGCTTGGCTTCGGCCCGCCGGACCAGAAACTCGGTGCTGATGGGCAGCGCCTTATATGTCTCGGCCAAGCGCACCAAGGCGGGCTCGTACTCGGCGGCAAGGTCGGTGTTTTGGGTGAGGCTGCGCAGGTAGTCGAGGCGCGTGAGGTCCACGTCGGCCAGCGCGGCCAGGTTGGCCGGTGCCAATTGCTGGCGTGAGGCCGTAAGTCGCTGCAAGACGCGCAAGGCATGCAGCTGGCCGTTCAGCGAGTCGCCGTCCGGGGCTTGCAGACGCAGGGCCGCAAACTCTGCGGCGGTGCCGAACAGCTTGGGGTCGGTGAGCTGAAACTGCTGCTCGGGCCGGGTCACGTACAGCTCCTGGTTTTTAAGGCCGTCGATGGCGCGCTGGGCCAGCAGGTCGTAGAGCGTGGGGCGCAGGGCGCGGCCTTCGGCGTCTCCGCCCACGGCCAGGTCGCCCAGGTCGGCTAACGTAGTTTTTAGTTGCCGCTGCGGCTCGTCTTCCACCGACTGGTGGTAGTGCCGCACGATGGCGGCGCCCAGCCGGGCCAGGTCCCAGGTGGCGAGGCCGGTGCCGCCGTCGGCGGCGGGCTGGTCGTCGGCCGTGCGCTGGTAAAGCCGGTAGCGGTTGTCATCCAAGTAATTGACGTACAGCTCGGCCAGCAACGAGTGCAGGATGGGCCGGGCCGGGAAAGTGGCTGTTTTCAGCTCCGCTTCCAGCAGGGCGATGGATTTTTCGGTTTCGTCCTCTTCCTTGGCTTGCAGCAGGCGAATTTTGTAGAGCAGGGCCCGCACGTAGGCGGGCGTGTTCTGGGCCTTGCGGGCCTGCTGGTAGATGGCTTCTACCAGCGGCGTGGCCGTGGCGGTCTGGTTTTTATTTAGCAGGGCGTCAATCTTTTTCCACTGGGCCGCATACGGGTTGGGCGGCACGGGGGCGGCGCTGTCGGAGCCAAAAGCCATGGTTAGGAGTAGAAGTGCAAACAGGAACAAGCGCATGGGCAGGAGTTGGGGCGGGGGTTACGGCCTTAAAGATGCCCGTTCAGCTTTTATTGCATACCGGCGCTCAATTCTCTTTGGCTTTTGTTTGAGAATTTAGGCAGGCAGAGCAAAGGCGCATACTTGCGCCTCCTCGTGCAACGGTTTCGTGCGGACAAGCAGAGGCCAATGTGCGGCTCTATACCGCGGCACCCTGCTGCACTGATTTTCTAGACGACTTCAACCAAAAAGGCTGCCCCAACGCATCGGGACAGCCTTTTTGGTTGAAGTAGTTTCTTATACGGTGCAAAGCTCCGCCTATGCCGCTGACGCATTGGCGCTGACGCCGTTGCCCACCAGCACGGCCTCGGCCTGGGCGATGTGCCGCTGAATGTGCACCACCAGAAATTCGAGCTGGTCGGTGAGGCGCAGCAGCAGCAGCGGGAACACGGCGTTGGGGATGCGAATGGCGTTGGCGTTCACCTGCCGGGCCAGCAGCACCAGGCGCAGCAGCTCGTCGAGCTGGCGGCTAAATACCTCCGTGACCGTGCGGGGCAAGCGGGTGCCGGTGGGCGCGTAGCGCTGCGGCGTGGTGTAGGTTTTCACTCTGGCCGGGGTGCGCATGGCCTCGATGAGGCGGCGGCCAATGTAGCCGTGCTTGGCCGTGGAAGCGGGCTTGGAGCCGCGGGCCTGCGCCTTGGCAATGCGGGCCGCGATGCTGGGCAAGTAGTAGCCGCCCACGATGTTGAGGTGCTCCAGGCACTGCCCGGCGCTCCAGCGGCTGGGGCTGGGCCGACGGTTCAGCTCCTCGGCGCTCAGGGGCCGGAAACGCTGTTGAGCCTGCACCCGCAGCACCAGCAGGTCGTTGGTCAATTGGTCGAAAAAATCGGTGGTGGCGCGAACGTCAGCGGGCATGGGCGCGGGGGCTATAAGCCGTAAACATACAATTTAGCAACTGATTCCGAATGGCTAATTGCTTCAGCGCGGGTGGCAAACCTCGTCAATTGGTCCGGGTTCGGTATCTTGGCTGCATGCTTAAACACGTATTTTGGTATTGTGGTGCACTCCTGGTCTTGTTGATTGCGCTGGTGCGCGACGCGTGCGCCCAGGCCGTGCCCAACCCTGGCGAGCGGGTGGAAACTCTGGTGACTTTCGGCGCGCAGTCGGACAAACAATGGGGCGACGACGACTTCAGCCAGACGTTCTTCTTCCTCATTCCCGAGAAGCAGCGCGACCCGGTGTACATCCGGGTGTGGGACCCGGGCTGCAGTGGCAAAAACGACGACCTGAAAGGCCCCGCCAACACCGCCACCTCGTTTAGCCTATTCGGCGGCCCGGGCACTTTCAGCGGCCCACAGGCCCGCGACCCGCGCCCCACCAACCCCACCCCCACCGGCCGCCTGCTCAAGAGCCAGACCTTCGGCGCCGAGCCGCAGTACGACGGCAAGTGGTACGTATTTGGGCCCCTCAACCCGCTGGAGGGCGAGGCCGTGGACGAGTTCAAAGGCCGCGTGTTCAAGATGGTGGCGCGCGGGCTGAGCGGCAACGATGGCAACCTCTACCGCTACTTCTTCAGCACCAGCCCCACCGCCAACGTGGCCGTGGAAGGCGGCAACGCCTTCACCTACGAGTACTGCTTTCGGGTGCCGGCCACGGCCAGCAAAACCACGGTGCACCTCTACCCCTTCGTGAACGACAAAGTGGTGAGCATCAAGCAAAGCAATTACGACGTCGACAACGCGGCCACCCTGCAGGTGTTCAGCGTGGCCAAAAACGGCCACCCCGGCACCGTGAGCGGCGACGGCGAGTGGACCAGCAGCGTGCTGCCCATTGCCGCCAAGGAGCATGGCCTCAGCCTGGATTTCCGCCTGACGTCGACCAAGCCCGCCCCCAATGACCTGGTGTTTTACGTGACCGACCAGTACGACACGGCCCTGCCCTTCTTCGCCATTCCGCTGGGCGGCCCGCCGCGCTACCAGTACGACATTGACGTGAAGGTGCACCGCTAGCGCGTGCAGACGTGGCCATATAAACGGCGCGTTTACCCGTCATGCAGAGCGCAGCGAAGCATCTCGCGTGTGGTAGTAAACCAATCGTCGAAAAGGATTACTGGTGGCACGCAAGATGCTTCGCTGCGCGCTGCATGACCGTTTCTTTAAACTGATTATTTGGCACTTTCTCCTGGTCTTTCTTATTTGAGGCAGTAAATTCGCGGTATGCAAATCCGCTTGTTTTCTCCCTCATTTCCCTGGTGCCTCGTTGCGCTGCTGAGCGTTGCGCTGTTGCCAGCCGCCACCCAAGCCCAGACCACCAACTCGGGCACCGATAAATTCGCCCAGCTCGAAACCCTGCTGCCCACGCCCAACTCCTACCGCACAGCCAGCGGCGCGCCGGGCAAAGACTACTGGCAGCAGCGGGCCGACTACGACATCGCCGTCACGTTGGACGACGCCAAGCAGGCCATCACGGGCCGCGAGACC
>NZ_DASVSI010000155.1:0-48544 GCF_036388155.1 Hymenobacter sp.
CCGCAGTAGTAATCAGTTACTCTCGCAGTAGAGATGCTTCGGCTGCGCTCAGCATGACGGTCTTAGTGTTATTTTTTCTTTATAATCTAAGCCGTTGCATTCCGCACGGGCGCAGGCTTTTTCAAATACGAAAACATGATGGGCACGAAAAAGAGCGTGGTCACGGTGGCCAGCATCAGTCCACCAATCACGGCGCGGCCCAACGGGGCGTTCTGCTCCCCGCCTTCGCCCATGCCCAACGACATAGGCAGCAGGCCAATTATCATGGCCAGGGCCGTCATCAGCACGGGGCGCAGGCGAGTGAAACCAGCGTCCAACGCCGCGTCGAGGGGGGAAAGGTCGGGCTCTTCTTCCCGGCGCTCGTTGGCGAACGTGACCAGCAGAATGCTGTTGGCTGTGGCCACCCCAATACACATGATGGCGCCCATCAGCGCGGGCACGCTCAGCGTGGTCTGGGTCACGAATAGCATCCACAGGATGCCCGCCAGCGCCCCCGGTAGGGCCATGATGATGATGAGCGGGTCAATCCAGCTCTGGAAATTGACGACCATGAGCAGGTACACCAGCACAATGGCGCCGGCCAAGCCCAGGCCCAGGCCCGCGAAGGAAGTGCGCATGGAGTCGGCCTGCCCGCGCAGGGCCAGCGTGGTGCCTTTGGGGAGGGTCTTTTCGGTTTCGGCCAGAATCTGGCGCACGTCCTTGGCCACGCCGCCCAGGTCGCGGCCGCTCACGCTGGCGTAGAGGTCCACGGTGCGCTGGATGTTGTAGTCCGACGCCACGGCCGTGGTTTGGGTGCGGCGCACGGTGGCGAAGTTGCTCAGCAGTTGCGCCTGGCCTTGGGTGGGGCTGGTCAGGCCGATGTTGCCGACTTCATCGAGCGTGGACAGGGCCCGGGGCGGCGTTTGCACGGCCACGGTATAGTTCACGCCGGTGGTGGGATTCAGCCACTGGTTGGGACTGGTTTGGGTGCTCGACGACAGGCTCACCAGCACGTTGTTGGCAATGTCGCGCTGGGCCAGGCCCGCTTGCTGAGCCCGCACCCGGTCGATGTCGACGCGCAGCTGCGGTTGGTCGAAGGCCTGGTAGATGAAGGCATCGACCACGCCCGGCACCTTGTTGATTTTGGCGCGCAACTCGCCGGCAATGCGCTGGTTGGCGGCCTTGTCGCGGCCAATGACTTGGATGTCGATAGGAGCGGGGAGACCGAAGTTCAGGGTTTGGTTCACGATGTCGGCCGGCTGGAAGAACACCGTCAGGTCGGGCTGCTCCTTGTGCAGGCGGCGGCGGATTTCGTTCATGTATTCCGCCGTGGGGCCGTGTTCCTCCTTCATGCTCACCAGGATTTCGCCGTCGCCGGCCCCGATGGTGGGGTTGTCGCTCAGCAGCAGGTTGATGGGAATCACGGGCAGCCCGATGTTGTCCAGCACCAGGTCCAGTTCCTCGGCCGGAATTACGCTGCGAATCACCTTCTCCACTTCCCGGAAGCGGACTTCCGTTTCCTCCACCCGCGTGCCGGTGGGCACCCGCACGTGCAGGCGCAGCAGGCCGGCGTCCACGGTGGGGAAGAAGTTCTGGCCGATGAGCGGGAACAGGCCCAGCGACCCCACGAACAGCACCGAGAAGGCCACCACCACCTTGGGCCGGTTGCCCAGCGCCCAGGCCAGGGCCCGGCCGTAGCCGGCCCGGAATTTTTCGAAGTGGTGCTCAAAACCCTTGTGCACCTTCCACACCCAGCTTCGAGTGATGCCTTCGGCCGACTTTCGTTCCTCGTCGGTTATTTCGTCTTCGGCCTCTTCTTCGGGCGAGCCGCTGGGGTGAGCTTTCTCGAATTGCTCGCGCCGAATACGCTCCAGGTCGCGCTCCACTTGGCTCACGGGCTGGCCGTTGCGCACGTGCTGGCTGGGCAGGTCTGGCTCTTCCTGGGCATGGTAAATAGGCAACTCCTTGCGCAGCAGGTACATCACCAGGGTGGGCACCAGCGTCCGGCTCAGAATGTAGGAAGCCAGCATAGCGAATATTACGGCCGTGGCCAGCGGCGCGAAAATGGCCGACGCCACCCCGCCCAGAAAAAACACCGGCACAAATACGATGCAAATGGCCAGCGTGGCCACCAAGGCCGGCGTGGCAATCTGCTGCGCACCGTCCAGAATGCTGCGTTTGAGCAGCTTCTTCATGCCCATGTTCCGGTGAATGTTCTCAATTTCCACCGTAGCATCGTCCACCAGAATGCCCACCGCGAGCGAGAGCCCGCCCAGGGTCATGATGTTCAGGGTTTGGCCCAGCATGTTCATCACAATGATGCTGACCAGAATGGACAACGGAATGCTGGTCGCGATGATGAGCGTGGACCGCCACGACCCCAAAAACAGCAGAATCATGAGCGCCGTGAGGGCCGCCGCGATGCAGGCTTCAATGATGACGCCTTTGATGCTGGCGCGTACAAAGAACGACTGGTCGAACAACAGCTTAATATCTAGGCCGGGCGGCGCGTTGGCTTGAATGTTGGGCAGCGCCTGCTTGATTTTGTCGATGACGTCGAGCGTGCTGGCCGCGCCGCTTTTCAGGATGGGGATGATGGCGGTGCGGCGGCCGTTCTGGCGCACAATGTTGGTTTGCACGGCCGCGCCTTCGTGCACAAACGCCACGTCGCGGATGTACACCGCTGTTCCGTCCACCGTCTTGATGGGCAAGTCGTTGAGCGTGGCAATGGCCTCGGGGCTGGAGTTGAGCTTTACGTCGTATTCCCGGTCGCCAATCTTGGCCGAGCCGGCCGGAATGATGACGTTCTGGGCTAGCAGGGCAGCCACCACGTCGTTGCCGCTCAGGCCCTTGCCGGCCAGCTTGTCGGGGTCGAGGTCCACCATAATCTGCTTGGGCTTGCCGCCATTCGGCAGCAGCACCGACGCGCCCTGCACCACCGCCAGGCCCGGCCGGATGAAGGCATTGGCCGCGTCAAACAAGTCCGACTCGCCCAGCGTCTCGCTGCTGAGCGAGGTTTGGGCAATGGGCACGTTGGAGGCCGAGTACCGGATGATGAGCGGTGGCGTGATGCCCGGCGGCAGCACCCGCAGCAGCGTCTGGGTGATGGCCGTGAGCTGGGCCACGCCGGCGTCGGGGTTGGTGCCGGGCTGGAAAAACACCTTAATCAGGCCCACGCCCTTCAGGCTTTGACTTTCCTGGTGCTCCACGTTGTTCACGGTGGTGGTAATGGCCCGCTCCACCGGGATGATGATGCGCTGGTTCATCTCCTCGGGCGAGATGCCGGAGTAGCCCCACACCACGCCCACCACCGGAATAGGAATCTCGGGAAAAATGTCCACCGCCATCCGCTGAATGGTGAGCCCTCCTCCCACCAAAATGAGCAAGGCCATCACCACGAAGGTGTACGGCCTTGCCAATGCTAGTCTAACTATCCACATGATAAACGCTCTGTAGGTACGCTACCGCACGGTCCTGCTCCGTTCCAAGCGGCCTAAACTCCCCAGGTATGGGAAAAGTTGGGAATATGTCCTCAAAGTAAGCCCGTGCAGAAACCCTGGCCGTGTTTCATCGACCGAAGAGGGCCATTTCATCGACCAAGATAAGGCATTCCCGGATGCCGCAACTAGACTAATTGAGACGCTTAAACAGCAGAATTCCGGCATCGATTGTTGTTAAAGACAGCGTCGTATCGGGGTAGATTGAGGTGGTCGGGGAAATCTGGACAGAATAGGGTCTTATCTTTCGAATGTCATGAAAGACAGCCCCCAACCCGCCAACCGTCGGCGTTATGACGCCGCCTTCCGCGCCGAAGCGTTGCGCCTGTCCAGCGAAAGCCGCTCGACCCAAGCGGCCGCTCGCGCGTTGAATATCAGCCCCAAGTTGCTCTACAAGTGGCAAAAGGAAGCGCTCACGCCCGTCGCGGCGGCCCGCGGGGCGGAGCTGGACCCGGCGACAGCGGCCGAGTTGCGTCAGCTGCGGGCCTTGGCGCGGCGGCAGGCGCAAGAGCTGGACATTTTAAAAAAAGCCATTGCCATCTTCTCAGCGACCGACCCCCCACGAGCCGCCATCGTTTTATCGAAGCGCAGCGGGGCCAGCACCCGGTGCGCCTGCTTTGCCAGGTGTTAGGCGTGCCAACCAGTGGGCACTACGCCTGGCAACAGGCTCAACAGCAAGTTGTAGCGCAAGGCGAGCCCGCTTGGGAAGCCGCGCTGGTGAACGTTTTCGGCCGCCATCAACGCCGCTATGGCACCCGCCGGCTGCCCTGCGCCGTAAGGGCCACCGCGTTGGTCGTCAGCGCCTGCGCGTGGCCATGCGCCGTCGGGGCCTGCACGCGCTCCAACCCAAGGCCTTTACGCCCCGCACGACTGACTCCGCCCACGAACTGCGTTGCGCCCCGAACCGACTGCTCAACCAGCCCAAGCCGACGCAGGCGAACCAAGTTTGGGCCAGCGACATCGCCTACTTACCGCTGGCCAACGGCGAATGGGCTTACCCGTGCGCGTACCAGGATATGGTCAGCAAGCAGGTAGTGGGCTGGCACGTAATGGCCACGATGCCCGAAAAGCTGATTGCTACCGCCTTGCAACGCGCTTTTTTGGCGCAATCGCCGACACCCGGCCTGGTAATCCACTCCGACCGCGGCGGGCAGTATTGCGGCAATGCCTACCGCCAACTGCTCCACGACCACCACGCCGTGCGCTCGCAGAGCCGACGTGGCGACGGCTACGACAATGCTCAAGCCGAGAGCCTGTGCTCACGCCTGAAAACAGAGGTGCTCGAACTCCGCGAGCGGCCCGTTTTTGCCGACCTGACCGACGCGCAGACGCGCGTCGCGGACTATGTTGACTACTATAATCACGAGCGCCTGCACTCCAGCATCAGTTATCAAACTCCTTATCACACTCACCAACAACTTCTTCAACTTAATGCCCTAAACTGTCCAGCGTAATTAGACCACCTCACCTTTACCCAAGTTGCGAAGTACCTTGGCCAGCCCCAGGGGGCGGCATGTCGGTAGACCATCCGGCAGTCAAGCACGGCAGAGCCCCAGGGGGGCGACATTCGTTCGCGCAAGTGTCGCCCCCCTGGGGCTTTATCAACCCAACCCGTTACGGCCTCTTCTACCCACATGCCGCCCCCCTGGGGCTCACCAAACTACTTCGCAACTTGGGCTAATTATGAAAAAGATACCAACAAAAAAACCGGCAGCAAGCCACTCCAGTTGGAACGGCCAGCCGCCGGGAATCAGGCGTCTCAAATGACAATGGCGCTGCTGGCTACTTCAGGTCTTGCGTCAGCTGGTTGATGATGTAGCCGTACTCGGGAGGGAAAAACTGGGGCTTCAGCGGGATACTTTCGCCGTTGACTTCCAGCGTGTAGTCCTCCGGGGCAATGTATATGGCCGCGTAGTCGCCCATGTCGGAATTACCGTGCGCTTTCAGCTCTGTGATAAGCGCTTCCAGCTCGGCCTGGCCCAGGTCGGCCTGCGTGCGGGCGTGGAGCTCGCGGCCGGTTTCGGGCTCGCGCTTGGTCAAAGAAAATGTGACTTGGGGCATGATGGCTGCGGGTGGGTGAAGGACTTATACGTTCCAGATGCGGCGGTAGTACGCGTCGTCCTCCGTCAGGTACTCGGCCAGGCGGGCGGCAATGGGCTGGCCGGTGTGGGCTTCGTAGTACGTGTAGCCGGGGCACGGATTTACTTCGAAGCAGTACACGTCCCCATTCGGCGCAAAGCGCAGGTCGATGCCCGAGAAGTCGAGCTCCAGGGCCTGCGACAACGCCACGCAGTTGGCGGCCACTTCGGGGTCAAGGTCGTAGGCGGTGAGCGTGGCCGCGGCGCCGGTTTGCTGCATGGCGTAGCGGTAGTCGGTGGCGTCGGCCGCAATGCGGATGGCCAATGTCAACTCACCAATGACGTGGACCCGCACGTCAAACCCCGGCACCTGCTCCTGAAACTGGGTGGGGCAGTGGCGAATGCGCCCCAGGTTGGCCAGGTCGGCGGCCGGGTCCCAGGCCTGCACAATGGAGCGCACCCCACTAATGGACTTGTAGATGACGCGGCCCGCGTGGTGCTCGCAAAACGTCGTGGCCGCGTCCGGGTCGTTGGTGATAAGCGTTTCCGGGGTCAGAAAACCGTGCCGTTGGATGAACTGCGCCTGGTAGGGCTTGGAGTTGTTCGAGGCCATGGCGGCCAGCCGGTTCACGGTGCGCGCCCCCGACCATTCGGCCCACAAGCTCAGGTGTTGGATGAGCTGCCGGGCGTGGGCCCGCAGCGGGTCGTGGGGGGCCAGGCGTTGGAATTCGGGCAGCACCTCGTCGTCGACCAGCCGCACGTACAAGCCGTGCATGTCGGCCAGCGGGTAGGGGCGCTGCTGGTAGGTGAGCGTGCCGCCCAGCACGCCCTCCGGCCCCAGCGTCAAGGTCAGGTCGGTTTCGGCAAAGTGCCGCTGGTTTACGGCCACGTAGGGCGCCCCCAGGCTATCCAACTCCTCCAGCAAGCGCTGCACGGGCGACTCGCTGGGTATTCCCCATATCAGGACCATCGGCGGGTAGTGGTAAAGTGGTGGAAACCGATAAGAAGTGGCGAACCAGCGCGTCGCCGTAGCAGTGCAGAGCGGCCAGCGTGGTCGCGCCCACCACCACATACTCCGCGCCCTGCCGCGTGAAGTGCAGCTCCAGCAGCCGCACGTCGGCTTGCCGGGCCAGCTCCCGGCAGGCTTCGGGGGCAATGCCGGCGGGCACCGTTCCCAACAATTCGTCGTCAAGCACCAGCACCCGGGCCTCCGGTGGCGCGGGCACTTGGTCGGGGGGCGGGGGCCAGCCGGCGGCGATGGACAGCCCCACCCGCGCCGCCAGCAGCTGCCATTCGGCGGGGGCCAAGGTGCGCCCGCCCAAGGCCACGGCGGTGGGCGGGTTATACAGCCGCTCGGCGGGCAGGGAGTGCAGTATGCTCAGGTACAGGGCATTCAGCTCCTGCATTACGTACTGGTACTGCTTGGCGTCGCGCTGCTGCCAGAGGACCGGGTCCAGGTAACACAGGCGGTTGATGAGCACCGTTACATCCTTGCCCGCCACGTGCTGGCCGTTTTGCAGCGTGAGGGCGAAGCTGGCCGGCGCGCGGCCCAAGGTGTGCCGCACGCCGCGGGCATACAGCAGCTCTTCGGCGCTCACCAGCCGGACTTCGGTGGCCGGCGCAAGCTGCCGCAGGCGTTGGCACAACCAGGCCGCCTCGGCGTCGTGCAGATGGCAAAGAATCAGAATCATACCCAAGCCGGGGCCGCCGTTAGCGGGCCGAGTTGTCGTAGTTCATCTTGTTCATCATGGCGTCGTTGGCCTCCTTGGTGAGCTGCTCGGCCACGTCCTGGCCGGCTTGCAGGTCGCCTTCGTTGGCCAGCGCCCCCTCGCTTAGGTCCGGTCGCATCTCGGGGCTGATGAACGTGGCCAGCGACTCCACGTAGGCCTCTAGGCTCGCCAGGCGGGTTTCTAAGTCATAGCCGCCCGCGCCCATGCCGCCCTGCCCCAGGCTGATGGGTTGGCGAATGGGCCCCGGAATGGGAATGGGTAGCTCCCGCGGCTTTTGCACGTTGTCGCGAATGTCCTTAATGCCCTTGCCTTCCGGGATTTCGTTCTTCTCCTTCACCTCCAGCTTCTCCTGCTTGCGTTCCTTTATCTCGACTTTCTCGGCTTTTAGCTCTTTTACTTCAATTTTCTCCAGCTTGCCGTCCTTCAGGTCTTTGATTTTAATCACGCCCACGAGGCGGTCGTACGCCCGCTTGCCCCCGATGATGCCGGCTCCGGAGTGCTGGTCCCAGCCCGGCACGCCAATGTTCTTGGCCGTGGCAATGAGGGCGGCCTTGATGCTGTTGTGGGTGGCCGCGGGCTTGGCTTGCTTCAGCAGGGCGCACACGCCAGCCGCGATGGGCGTGGCCGCCGAGGTGCCGCTGTCGGAATTGAAATAGCCCGTGAAGTGCGTGATGCTGCAGAAGTCCGGCTTGTGCGGGTCGAGCGCGGCGGGGCCCTGGCTGCTGTAGCCCACAAACTGCTCGTCCTTGTTCACGGCGCCCACGGTTATCACGCGGGGGTGGCCGTTGGCGCCCCAAATGCTCTGGCCCGGTCCGCTGGTGGTGCAGCGGTTGTCGGGGCAGGTGTCGCCGCAGTTGCCGGCTGCAAACAGCACAATGATGCCCTCGTCGATGGCTTCCACCACTTTGCGGGTGAACGGGTGGTTGGGGTTGCTCACGTAGTCGGCGGCCCCGGCGGCGTTGAAAATGCCCCAGCTGTTGGTCAGGATGTGGGGCGTGCCGTTGGCGTTGTGCTGGTCGATGGCCCACTGAAAGGCCGCCAAGGCATTGGAGAGCAGCCCGCCGTTGGAGTTGGGGTCCGAAATGCGCAGGTCGTAAATGCGGCAGTTGGGGGCCATGCCCAGCACGTCGGTCGAGCACATGTTGCCGTGGTAGCCCCACGACTTGCCGCGGGTGCCCCAGGTGGCCGTGGGCCAGCCCCCAATCACGTTGCCGATGGTGCGGGCCGGCGCCTCGCCCGTGGCCAGGGCCCGGCCCGTGGCCGTAATGCCGCCGTCGACCACGCCCACCACGATGCTTTCGCCGCGCTTGCCCTTGGCCCAAATTTGGTTCACGCCGAGGTAGTTGGCCACGTCGGCCATGGTGCCTTTGGGCGTGCTGGGGCTGCAGTCGCAGGGCGGAATGGGACAGGCGATGGGCTCAATGACGGGGTCCGACCAAATTTCGATGACATCGGGGTTGGCTTTGGCCGCGGCGAGCTGCCGGTCAGTGAGCGTGGTGCGCACCACCACGTGTTGGTTGTCTTCGCTGGCGGCCAGCATGGCCATGCGCTGCGTGTTGGAAGGCCGCACCGGGATGGGCACAAAGGTGGGGTCAATTTCAAAACCCTCAGCTAAGGCCACGGAGCTGGCCCGCAGCGTCGCGCCCATCATGGGCTCGGTGTTCGGCGCTTTCATTTCGATTAGAAAGCTCTGCCCGGAGGCTGAGGCCGCGTCTGGTGTTTTGGGGGAATTTGGCTTTTTCATAGGTTGGTAGGTGTGGGGTTGGGGGTGAATGTGGCACAATGAGCGGGGGCCAGCGGCGGCAAAAAGCCAAGTGGCCCGGGCGGCGGAAGCAGCGCCTGGAGCGGCGACTGCGGAAGTTGACCGGCGATGTAGCAGGGGAGTGTCGCCGCCTCAGCAGCCTCGACCCTGATAGAAATTGTGACGTTAATCCAACCCCAAGCCCACCCGCAGCTGAGGCAGAATGGTTGGGGCGACCAGGAGCAAACCAGCGGTTAGTAGACCAAATGTATTGATAAAATATATAAATTCAATTTATTGAATATTAATCTTTGAAATAAGCGGTTGAAAATGCCCATACCGTTGACTGTGTGGCATTATGAAGCCAGGATAGTAGCGTTATACTTCCAAGTAAACAGAAGACTCAAATGCGAAAAGCCGGTTGGCAGCGACAGAAGCAGTAGTGCCTCCGTCGCCGCCAACCGGCTTGCCTATTTTCACCTGTACCCAAGTCTAAACCAGGGTTAGCTACGCTGGTCTGTCAAGGAAGTAGCTTTCCTTAATTACCAAACCGTTTCAATTTTCAGAAATCAGTACCGAGGCACGCCAATTCGGAAACGCTAGAGCATCCATTGCCCGGCACCGACTGGTCAACGCCACAGGTTATTCTTCCGTGACCGCCGCTGGCGTGGCCCGCATGAGCGGCCCAAAGAAAATGCTGTTCAAAAACAGCTTGTTGGTGCCGTACCAGAAGGCCCGGAAGTTGGGGTTGTCGACCATGGAAATGATGCGTCCGGCGCCGACATCGGCCACGTCGACGGCAGCCGTGCCGCGCAGCTTAAGCTCGTTAGGCTTGGAGATGAAGCCGCTGGCCAGCGGCCGGGGCGTGTACATCAGCGGGTTGGCGTAGGGGCTGGCCGAGCGCTCCATGAACACCGTGTGGTCGCGGAACAGGAACACGTCAGGGTTGTCGTAGCCGTAGCCCAATGGATGCGTGAGGTCGAGGCGAGCGTGGAAGATGGCACCGGTGATTTCTTGGGCGCTGGCCGTGTTGCGCATTCCCACGTAGGGCCGTTGGGGCAGCGGGCCTGTGCGAGGCGCAGCCGGAGTCACCACGCCGGGCCGGCGCGAACGAGCCGTGGGCGCTGCCACCGGAGCCGGCGCTACCGTCGGTGCCGCGGCCGGGGTAGCGCCCGGTGCGGTGGCAGTTTCGGGGGCGGTGGGAGTGGGGCCGCTGGCTTTGAATTTGGCGGTCGAGAGCCCGTTATCGGCCAGCCACTTGGTGGCTTTGCCCAGGGCCAGCAGGGTGTTGCCACGCTGTACCCAGGCCCGCAGTTTCTCACGGGCGGAGGAGGAGATGCCATTGTAGCTGCCATCCGAAGCCACGATAACGGTGTAGCGGTCCAGGTTCACGCGGTCCAGGGTTTCGGGCGCCACCAAGCTGGGCGTCATGCCGAAGCGTTGGTCGAGCAGGTGCCACGACTCGCCCACGTCGGTGGGGCTCACGCCGGTGCCGGCCAGCAGCATGATTTCCGGCTTCTTCAGGTTCACGAAATTCACGCTGCCCAGCTTCAGACCGCGCGGCGACAGCCCGGTGCTGATGCCCACCACGTCGAGTCCGTTGGCGGCGGCCACACGCTGCATGAGGGCATAAACGGTGTCGGCCGGCACGGTTTGCACGCCCACCGGCACCAAAATGCTGCCGTAGTCCATCTGCCGCTCCCCGATGTAGAAGGGTTCGGTGGCCACCTTCACCACCAGCTTGCGGGCCAGCAGGGCGTTCAAAGCCCTCGGCGCATAATAGCCGTGCCAGCTAAAGGCGTAAGCGTACGACGTTTTATCGCCTGATACTTTGCCGACGGGAAAGCTCACGCTGTCGACGCGCTGGCCCAGCAGGCCGCCGGCTGGCGCTTTGGTCACGGTGGCCATGTCGAGGCCAAAAGCGCGGGGCAGGGTCCAGGCCGAGATGTCGTAGAAAATGCTGTCCTTGAAGGTGCTGCGTTCCTCAAACATGGCTTGAATGAGGCGGAACTGGGGCTGGTCGGTGGGCACCACGTAGGTGTCGGCGGGGGCGAAGGTGCGCCCGTCAAGCTTGAGGGCGCTTTTGGGCCGGTACACCGCAATCTGGTGCTGGCGGATGATGCGGGCCAACTCGTAGGAACGGGCCGGGTCTTGCGCGGCCCCAAACACATAGGCGCGCACGTTCTGGTCCTTGGCTTCGCGGGCCGCTTTCTGGTAAAACTCGCGCTGGTAGTTCAGCATGTTCACCCGCAAGGCCTGCACGGCTTCAATGGACGACAGCGTGGTGGTAACTTGGTTGCGGATGGTGAACGGGAAGCGCACCACGCCGTTCGGGCTTTCCTGGGCGTGGCCGCGCGAGCTGGCCTGCTCAAACAGGATGCCCACGGCTCCGTTCACGTCGGGGTAGGTCGAGCCCTTTCCGTAGTAAAAGTCGTCGTAATTCTCCTCCGTGAAATAGAGCGAGCCAATCTTATCCAGGGCTTTGGCGTGGTAAGCGCCGATTTTTTGGGTCAGCTCGAAGTTGCGCTCCGGCGTGAGCGGGTGCTTGCGCGAGGGCACGCCGGGCTGGAAAAAGAACGTCGAGTTGGTGCCCATCTCGTGGTGGTCAGTCAGCAGGTTGGGCTTCCAGTCGTGGAATTGCTTGAGGCGCCCGCGCGACTCGGGGTGCTGCAGCGGCAGCCAGTCGCGGTTCAGGTCGAACCAGTAGTGGTTGAAGCGGCCGCCGGGCCAAGCCTCGTTTTGCTCCACATTGGCGGGGTCGGTCACCAGGTTGGTGCTGCGGCGCGAATTCACCCAGCCCGAAAAGCGCGTCATGCCGTCGGGGTTGATGCTCGGGTCCACCAATATCACGGTGTTGCGCAGTACCTCGTCGATGGCCGGGCCCTGGGCGGCGGCCAGGTAATACACGGCCAGCAGCGAGGCGTTGGTGCCGCTGGGCTCGTTGCCGTGCACGCTGTAGCCCATCCAGAACACGGCCGGCATCTTGCTCACGTCCATCTGGCCCGATACAGCCGGGTCGGTGAGCTTGTGGTGGTCGGCCTTGATTTGAACGATGTTGCGTTGGTTTTCCGGCGAGGTAATGGTGAGCAGCAGCAGGGGCCGGTGCTCGTGCGTGCGGGCATATTCCGTGACGGTCACGCGGTCGGAAGCGGCGTCCACGGCCCGCATGTACATCACCAACTGGTCGTGGCTGGCGTGCCATTCGCCCACCTCAAAACCCAGCACCGAAGCGGGCGTCGGAATGGCCGGGTTGTAGGTCACCGTTTGCGGGAGGTAGTAGGCCAGGTTGGACTTGGTTTGGGCGTGACCGGAAATAGCTGCCAGTAAAGTCAGCAGCATGGCGTAGTATTTCAGCATGTTGGCGGGTAAGTGTGGAGTGCCCGAATGCAGCAGCAGGAATAAACGGGCCGCTGCATTCTTTCTGCAACTTAGCACTATTCAGAGCAGAATGTTCACGAAAACCACGGCGTGCCCCTTGCCCTTAGAAACCATACCAGTAGCAGAAGTAAATGGCGCTTTACGAAGTGGGCTAATTGTGCGAAGGCGCTCGGCAATTGCTAAATCGCGCAACGACCTGCAAGCGGCAGGCCGTGAGATTCAGAGCTTTTACGAAAAAAAAGATTAATTGCAAACCACTGTACCGCGTTTGTCGCAAAAACACTAGCTTGCAATCCGCTTAACATTAAGGTAATATGGGAGTCCAGACGCTTAAGTATCCAGCCATCCAAAACTACGTTGCGGGCAAATCGCTAGACGAAGCCAGCCCGGCGACGATGGAAGTGTTCAGCCCCCTCACCGGAGCCGTGATTTCTGCCGTCCCCTTGAGCAACGCCGCCGCTCTGGACGCCACTGTGCAGGCCGCGAAAGCCGCCTTTCCCGACTGGTCGACCACGCCCATCAAAGAGCGGGTGCAAATCTTCTACCGCTACAAAACCTTGCTGGAGCGCGACATGAAAGCCCTGGCCGACCTAGTGCGCGAAGAGAACGGCAAGACCCTGGACGAAGCCCGCGCCGAAGTCGAAAAAGCCATCGAGCTGACCGAGTTTGCCTGCTCCATGCCGCAGCTCATCCAGGGCGAATTTCTGGAAGTGAGCAAGGGCGTGGAAGCTCGGGCCGAGCGCAAGCCGCTGGGCGTGGTGGCCAGCATCGCCCCGTTCAACTTCCCCAACATGGTGCCCCATTGGACCATCCCAAACGCCATCGTGCTGGGCAACACCATGATTCTGAAGCCCTCGGAGCAAGTGCCCCTGAGCGCCATAAAAATCGCCGAACTACTGAAGGAAGCCGGCCTGCCCGACGGCGTGCTGAACGTGGTGAACGGCGACCGCGAAATCGTGGAAGCCATCTGCGACCACCCCGATATCCAGGCCGTGAGCTTCGTGGGTTCGACCAAAATTGCCAAAGTCGTTTACATCCGCGCCACCAGCAACCTGAAGCGCTGCGTGGCCCTGGGCGGTGCCAAAAACCACCTCATGGTACTGCCCGACGCCCACCCCGAAATGACGGCCTCGAATGTGGCCGCCAGCATGTCGGGCTGCGCGGGGCAGCGCTGCATGGCCGGCTCCACCATGGTCGGTGTGGGCCCGGTTGATGGCATTGTGGCCAAAATCGTGGAAGAGGCGCGCAAGATTGTTGCCGGCCAGAACCTCGGCTCCGTCATCAGCAAAGAAGCCAAGGAGCGCATTGAAAAGCACATTACTGAGGCCGAAGCCGCTGGTGCCAAAGTCTTGCTCGACGGCCGCAACGCCGTGGTGCCCGGCCACGAAGACGGCTACTACGTGGGCGCCACCGTCATCGACTACGTGACGCCCGACATGCGCATCGCCCAGGAAGAAGTCTTCGGCCCGGTGCTCGCCATCATGCGCACCAACACCCTGGACGAGGCCCTGGCCATCGAAAACGCCAACCCCTACGGCAACGCGGCGGCCGTCTTCACCAGCAGCGGCAGCAGCGCCCGCTACGTCATGGACCACGCCAACGCCGGCATGATAGGCGTAAACATCGGCGTGCCTGTGCCTCGCGAGCCCTTCTCCTTTGGCGGCTGGAATGAGTCGAAATTTGGCGCCTGCGACATCACCGGCAAAAGCTCGATTGAATTCTGGACGCAACTCAAGAAGACCACCACGAAGTGGAACCCTGAGTCCCGCGTGAACTGGATGAGCTAGGAGACAGTCAGTAAGAAAGCCGTCATGCCGAGCGCAGCCGAGGCATCTCGCGTGTGGCAGTAATTCCAATCGTTCAACGAGGCGAGCGAGATGCCTCGGCTGCGCTCGGCATGACGTTCAAATATGAGTTTCTACGTTTACATTCTCACCAACCCAACCCGAACAGTACTATACACTGGCGTTACTAACAATCTAGAATGCCGACTTTATGAGCATAGCAAGGGACTGGGCCAAGCGGGAAATTTCAGTGGCCGCTATCAATGCAATCTGCTAGTCTATTTCGAAACTAGTCCCGATGCGAAGCAGGCAATTGCCAGGGAAAAGCAAATCAAAAACTGGGCTCGCCCCAAAAAAGAATTTCTTATTAACACGCTTACTCCTAGCTGGCACCCAATAGATTTACAAAACTGGAGCGGTCAGTGATGCCCTTGATGACAGCGAGCAATCTGCCTCGGCTATGCTCAGCATGACGTTCAAACAGAACCAACGATATGGAAACCACCTTCGACCTCGACAAAGACCAAATCCTGCACGACAACCTTGACCACACGCTCTTTTCGTGGTCGAAGCAAACGGGCCTGAACCCCATCAACGCGGAGCGGGCTGAAGGTGTGTACCTGTGGGACCGGGACGGCAAGCGCTACATCGACTTCTCGTCGCAGCTGATGAACGTGAACATCGGACACGGCGACCAGCGTGTGACCGAAGCCGTGGCCGCCCAAATGCGCGAGCTGAGCTACGTGTACCCCGGCATGATTACCAAGGCCCGCGGCGACTTGGGTAAGAAGCTGGCCGAAATCACCGCCCCGAACCTCACTAAAGCCTTCTTCACGTTGGGCGGGGCCGAGGCAATTGAAAATGCCATCAAGCTGGCGCGGGTGTACACCGGCCGCCACAAGATTGTAACGCTGTACCAGTCGTTTCACGGGGCCAGCTACGGCGCCATGAGCGCCGGCGGCGACCCTCGCCGCTTTGCCGTGGATAGTCAGGCCATGCCCAACGTGGTGCACGTCGAGAACCCGTACTTCTACCGCTGCCCCTGGTACTCCGAGACACCCGAGCAGTGTGCCCAGCGCGCCGCCGACGCTATGGAGCGCATCATCGGTTACGAAAACCCTGGCAGCGTGGCGGCCATTATTATGGAAGGGGAGTCGGGCACGTCGGGCTGCATCAAGTACCCGCCTGGCTACTGGGCGCGCATCCGCGAAATCTGCGACAAACACGGCATCCTGCTGGTGGCCGACGAAGTGATGAGTGGCTTCGGCCGCACCGGCAAGTGGTTTGGCTCCGACCACCACGGCGTGAAAGTCGACATCATGTGCATGGCCAAGGGCATCACCGCCGGCTACCTGCCGCTGGGCGCCGTGATGGTGGACGAAAAAATCGCCAAGTCATTCGACGACAAGCCCCTGCCATTGGGCCTGACTTACTCGGCGCACCCGGTGTCCTGTGCCGCCGCCGTGGCCGTGCTCGACATTTACGAGGAAGACAACCTGCTCCAAAACACGGTGGAAATGGGCAAGTACATGGACGCCCGCATTTGCGACCTTATGGGCGAGCACCCTAGCATCGGCGACTGGCGCAACACCGGCCTCTTCGGCTGCCTGGAGCTCGTGAAGAACCGTGACACCAAAGAGCCCATGGCCCCCTGGAACGCCACCAACGACCAAATGGCCGTGATGAACCAAGTAGCTGCCAAAATCCGCGAGTTGGGCATGTACACCTTCGTGCGCTGGAGCTACATTTTCATCTGCCCGCCGCTGAACATCACGAAGGACGAAATCGATGAGGGACTGGCCATCATTTCGGAGGCCATCAGCATCGCCGATAAGCACGTGTACTAAACAGTAGCGCGGACTTTTAGTCCGCGACAGACGCAAATCGAACCGCTACTAATTGTGTAGGGACGCGGACTGAAAGTCCGCGCTACTTTCTTTATATGCCTATTCTTCTCAAAAACGGCCGCGTCGTCACCGCCGACTCGGACGCCATCTGTGATATCCTGATTGAGGGCGAAGCCATCGCGTCCATCGGCCGCAATTTGTCGGCGGAAGGAGCGGAGGTGATTGACTGCACCGGCAAAATTGTGGTGCCCGGCGGCATCGACCCGCACGTGCATTTGGAAATGCCTTTTATGGGCACGTTCAGCTCCGATACTTATGAAACCGGTACCCGCGCCGCGCTGCATGGCGGAACTACTATGGTCATCGATTTCATTCTGCAAAAGCAGGGGAATTCATTGCGCGCCGCCTTTGAAGAATGGAGGGGCCGCGCCACCGGCAACGCCGTGGGCGACTACAGCTTCCACATGGCCGTGACGGATTTCAACCCTAGCACCAAGGAGGAAATCAAGGAGATGATTGCCGAGGGCATTACCTCCTTCAAAACCTTCATGGCCTACAAAGGCGCGCTCATGATTGACGACGCGGAAATGGTGGGCCTGATGCAGGAAGTGAAGCAGCACGGCGGCCTCGTGACGGCCCACGCTACCAACGGCGACATGATTGATACGCTCATTGCCCAGCACCGGGCTCAGGGTAAGCTCACGCCGCTTTACCACTACCTCTCCCAGCCGGAAGTGACCGAAGCCGAAGCCTCTGGCCGCTTCGCTGACATTGCCAACTACACGGGCGTGAATGCCTACATCGTGCACCTCACCTGCGAGGGCGCGCTCAACCAAGTGCGCCGAGCCACCGAGCGCAACCAGCGCGTGCTGGTCGAGACCTGCATTCAATACTTGCTGCTGGACGCCTCGCTGTACGAGGACGAGGCCAACGGGGCCAAAGTGGTAATGTCGCCGCCGCTGCGCCAGAAGAAAGACCAAGCCACGCTGTGGGCCGGTCTCAACCAAGGGCTGGTGAACGTGGTGGGCACCGACCATTGCCCCTTCATGTGGGAGCAGAAGCTGATGGGCAAGGACGACTTTTCGAAGATTCCCAACGGCCACCCCGCCATCGAGCACCGCATGGAGCTGTTGTTTTCGGAGGGCGTGAACAAGGGCAAAATCACGCTCCAAAAATTCGTGGAGGTGACGTCGACCAACGCGGCCAAAATCTTCGGCATGTTCCCTCGCAAAGGCACCATCGGCATTGGCGCCGACGCGGATTTGGCGGTATTTGACCCAAATAAACAGCACACCATTTCGGCCAACACCCACCACATGAACGTCGACTATTCGGCCTACGAAGGCTGGGAGCTGACCGGCAAGATTGACACGGTGCTGCTGCGCGGAAAAGTGGCCGTGGACGCCGGCGAAACCAAAGTCGCCAAAGGCTACGGCCAGTTCATCAAGCGCGGCAAAACGAATTACTAACGTCTGTCATTGCGAGTGAAGCGAAGCAATCCGTCCTGTTCTCAGCGACCAGTCTAATAATATAATAAGCCCTTTTTCTCGCTGAGTAAGTTAAATTCAGCACATCTTAAAGCTTCGCGCTGAGACCGGGACGGATTGCTTCGTCGTGCCTCCTCGCAATGACAAATTTTAACTTCCACCACCCCAACCGCATGTCCAGAATTATCAAATCCGGCTTGATTCAGATGAGCCTGCCGATGACCGAAGGCGAAGGCACGATTGCCGAAATCAAGGAGGCCATGGTGCAGAAGCACATTCCGCTGATTGAGGAGGCCGGCCGCCAGGGCGTGCAAATCCTGTGCTTGCAGGAAATCTTCAACACCCCGTATTTCTGTCCCGGCCAAGACAAAGACTGGTACGCCTCGGCCGAATCGGTGCCCGGCCCCACCACCGACCGCATGGCCGAATACGCCAAGAAGTATAACATGGTGATGATTGTGCCGGTGTACGAGCGCGAAGCCGCCGGCTTCCTCTACAACACCGCCGCCGTGATTGACGCCGACGGCACCTACCTCGGCAAGTACCGCAAAAACCACATTCCCCACACCTCCGGCTTCTGGGAGAAGTTCTTCTTCAAGCCCGGCAACCTGGGCTACCCGGTGTTCCAGACCAAGTACGCCAAAGTAGGCGTGTACATCTGCTACGACCGCCACTTCCCCGACGGCGCCCGCATCCTAGGCCTCAACGGGGCCGAAATCGTGTACAACCCCTCGGCCACCGTGGCCGGCCTCTCGCAGTACCTCTGGAAACTGGAGCAGCCCGCGCACGCCGCAGCCAACGGCTATTTCATGGGTTGCATCAACCGTGTTGGCACCGAGAAACCCTGGAACCTGGGCAAGTTCTACGGCACCAGCTACTTCGTGGACCCGCGCGGCCAAATCTTCGCTCAAGCCAGCGAAGACAACGACGAACTGCTGGTTTCGGAATTCGACCTCGACATGATTGACGAGGTGCGTTCCACCTGGCAGTTCTTCCGCGACCGTCGCCCGGAGACCTACGAGAAGCTGGTGGAGCTGTAGCTCCTGTTTTTCAGGTCTCCATCAGAACGGTCATGCTGAGCGCAGCCGAAGCATCTCTACCGTGATGGTAATAAATACTTCAGCGGTAGAGATGCTTCGGCTGCGCTCAGCATGACGGGCTTTCTTTTTCTAAAAGTTAGAACACCCTGCCCAACATGGCTGAATATTCCACCCCCACGACTGAGCAAGAATTCCAGCTGAACTTTGCGCAGCTCAAGCCGCACATGAACCGGACGGAGGCGCTGTACGAAAGCTCGCGCTGCCTGTTCTGCTTCGACGCGCCCTGCATCAAAGCCTGCCCGTCGGGCATTGACATTCCGCAGTTTATTCGGCAGATTAATTCGGGGAACGAAACCGGGGCCGCCCGCACCATTTACGAGGCCAATTACTTCGGAAATGCCTGCGGCAAAGTTTGCCCAACCGAGGTGCTGTGCGAAGGCGCATGCGTGTACAACCTGCAGGATGTGAAGCCCATCGAAATTGGTCGCCTCCAGAGTTATGCCACCACCAAGGTGATTGAGAGTGGCAAAAAGCTCTTTGGCCCTGGAGCAGCCAATGGCAAAAGCGTGGCCGTAATTGGTGCTGGGCCGGCGGGTATTTCGGCCGCCTGCGAGTTGCGGGCGCTGGGCTACGGCGTCGATGTTTTTGAAGCGAAAGCACAGCCTTCGGGCCTCACCGTGTACGGCGTGGCCCCTTATAAAATCACCAACGAGGAAACGCTGGCGGAGATGGACTATCTGCAAGCGCAGTTCGGGTACAACGTGCATTTCAACTCGCCCATTTCCTCCCGCGAAGAATTGGTGGCATTGGAAGAGGAATACGACGCCATTTTCCTCGGCATCGGCCTGGGCAAAACCAACGCGTTGGGCTTGCCCGGCGAAGACAAGATTAATTGCATCGGAGCGGTGGAATTCATTGCCGAACTGCGCCAGCACCACCACGAAGTGGCCGTGGGCCGCAAGGTGATTGTGCTGGGCGGTGGCAACACTGCCATGGACGCCGCCTCCGAATCGGCCCGCCTTGGGGCGGAAAACGTGGTGCTGGCCTACCGCCGCGGCAAGGAGGCAATGGGCGCCTACGAGTTCGAATACGACCTGGCCAAAGGAGTAGGGGTGAAGGGGTTGTTCAACGTGGCTCCGGTGGAAATACTGGGCAATGGCTACGTGTCGGGCGTGAAATTCATTCGCACCGAAACGAAGGATGGCAAAGTGTCGGAAGTGGCCGGCTCCGAGTTTGTGGAGCCTTGCGATATGGTCATCAAAGCCACGGGACAAGCCAAAAAAGCCGACTTCCTAAGCCTAATTCCGGGCCTGAAGCTAGACGGCAAAGGCCGCATCATCGCCGATGCCCATACCGGTCAAACCACCAACCCCAAATACTTCGCATCCGGCGATGCCTGGAACGGCGGCGCCGAAGTAGTGAACGCCGCCGCCGAAGCCAAACTGACGGCGCGCGGCATCCACGCTTATTTGAGCAAGTAGCGCGGACTTTTAGTCCGCGAGGACTGCCGCAGCCCAGTCTAACAAAACGACTTTCATCTAAACGCGGACTAAAAGTCCGCGCTACTGATATGCCTGACTTATCTATCAACTTCGCCGGCATCAAATCGCCGAACCCGTTTTGGCTGGCTTCGGCGCCGCCTACCAATTCCGGCTATCAGGTAATGAAAGCCTTCGACGCCGGCTGGGGCGGCGCGGTGTGGAAGACGTTGGGCGTGCCGGTCGTGAACGTGTCGAGCCGCTACGGCGGGGTGAACTACCGCGACAAGCGGCTAGTGGGCTTTAACAACATCGAGCTGATTTCGGACCGGCCGCTGGCCGACAACCTGCGCGAGATTGAGGAGGTGAAGAAGCGCTTTCCTAACCACGCCGTCATTGCCTCGCTCATGGTGCAGAGCCGTCAGGAGTGGCACGACATCGTGCGCCAGAGCCAGGACGCGGGCGCCGACGGCTTTGAGCTAAACTTCGGCTGCCCGCACGGTATGTGCGAGCGCGGCATGGGCTCGGCGGTAGGGCAGGAGCCCAAGATTCTGCAGATGATAGTAGAGTGGGTGATGGAAGTGGCCCAAAAGCCCGTCATCGTGAAGCTCACGCCGAATATCTCCGACATCACCGAGCCCGCCATGGCGGCCCGCGGCGGCGGTGCCGATGCCATTTCGCTTATTAACACCATACAGAGCATTGTTGGTGTTGACATTGACCAGTTTGCGCCGTACCCCATCGTGGACGGCAAGGGTACCAACGGCGGCTACTGCGGCCCGGCCGTGAAGCCCATCGCCCTGAACATGGTGAAAAACTGCGCCCAGCACCCCGACGTGCGGCTGCCCATCTCGGGCATTGGCGGCATAGAGAACTGGCGCGACGCAGTGGAGCACATTCTGCTGGGCGCGAGCAGCGTGCAGGTGTGCACGGCGGCCATGCACTTTGGCTTCGGCATCATTCGCGAAATGACGTCCGGCTTAGAGCAATATATGGTCGAGAAGGGCTTCAACACCATCTACGACTTCGTGGGCAAGGCCCTCCCAAATGTGGTGCCTTGGGAACAACTCAATATGAAGTACAAGGTGACGGCCAACATCCACGAGGAGAAGTGTATCGGCTGCCAGCTGTGCTACACCGCCTGCGAAGACGGCGCCCACCAAGCCATCAAACTCAACGCTGTCACGCGCGTGCCCGAAATCATTGAGGAAAACTGCGTGGGCTGCAACTTGTGCTCGCTGGTGTGCCCGGTGGAGCAGTGCATCACCATGGAACGCACCGATGCCGGGACCGAGCACGTGACCTGGAAAGAGCGCACCGAAGCCGGTGACATTCCGGTGGCCTTCAACGACGAAAAGGCTGGCGGCCGCCACCATTGGGTGCCCGAACCGGCCGCGGCCCTGGGCAAGGAGCGCCACAAAACGCTGCCCGGCAAAGCCCGCGTGCTAAACGGTGAAACCGTTGCTCCTGCCGAGGTATAGATAGGACAGCGAAGGGCCAAAGCAAGGGGGCAAACCTGCGTTTTCAAGGTGCGTAAACACATAACAGGATGCTTGTTATCCTTGGTAGCAGGCAATTATTCTGGCGCATTCTTTGTTAAATCAGAAACATTCACTTGTTAATGATGCGTCTCGGCGCATTCGGCCATGAAAACGAAATCCTTGTTAGTTGCCTTTGGTTTTTGCGTGCTTTTGTTGAGCGGCTGCGTCGCCAGTGTTGGCGCCGGAACGGACTACGGCTATTACCCGCCGGTGGCCCAGCCCTACTACGGCCCCGTGCGGCCATACCCCTATCATTACTACCCGCGTCGCCCGATTGTGGTGGTGCCGCGCCCGTATTACCGCCAGCCTTATCGGGCGCCCCACCGCGCGTACCGGCACGATGGCGGCGCCAGCTACCGCCGCCCAGACGGCGGGTATCGGAGCAACTATGGCCAGGGCACCCAGCAGCGGCCCAGCCGTGCCCGCGTTCAGTAATTACCTTTGGAATTAATGCCCAAAAGAAAAGCTGCTTCCCCATTGAGGGGAGCAGCTTTTCTTTTGTTGAATACTGCATCGGATGTTGAAGTACCCCCTTGCATAATTGGTTTCGTGGCTCAATCAGACCACATCCTGTGCCGTTAGTTCTGGCGCGTGTACGGTGCCTGCTCGCTCGCGCAGTGGCCGGCCGTTACGTTGATGGCGCTTGGCTTGGATTTCGGCCACGATAGCCAAAGCAATTTCCTCGGGCGTTTCGCTGCCCAGGTCTAGTCCGATGGGGCTGTGAAGCCGGCTGTTGAGCAATTCAGCCGATTCCTCCGTGGTCAAGCCCAACTCTTCTTCGGCCAACAGCCGCGCGGCTTTGTTGCGCGGGCCCAGCAAGCCGATGTAGGGAGCAGGGCCAGGAATATGCAGGGCCAATGCCGCTAAGTCGTAGGCGTAGTTGTGGCTCAGAAGCACGGCGTATGCGTCGCCAGGACTCTCCTGGGCAATGGCTGCCACGGGCACTATGCGTACTTCAGCTGCTTCAGGGAAACGGGCCGCGGTAGCCAGATTGGGCCGGCCATCGAGCACGGTGACGTGCCAGCCCAGCGACGCTGCCAAGCGCACCAGCGGTTGCGCGTCGTTGCCGGCCCCGTAAATAATGAGCCGCAGGGGTGGGGTGAGCAGTTCGAGCAAGGCCCGCACGGGGCCAGCATCGGTGGCAATGTCCAGTATCTGCGAACTGCCCTGCGCAAGGGTTGCCCGGGCGGCCTCGGCCAGTGGAAAAGCCAAGGCGGGGGCACCCCGCACGGCCCCAGCTGCCGTGAGCAGCACGCGCTGGCCCACGCCCGCGCGCATGCCCGCGGCGGCATCGGTGCTGAACACCGTGGCCAGCACCGCGGGCTCGGGGTAGCTGGCAAAGCTGCGCAACAGTTCGATGGGATTATCGGGAGCGGCAAAGTCCAAGGGCTCTAGTAGGATGCGAACCACGCCCTGGCAGCCGGGACCCAGACCGTGGCGTGGGTCGTCCTCGTCGCGGGTGTCATAAGTCACCAGCGCGGGCTCGCCCCGGAAAATGGCTTGGCGGGCGCGTTGGCGGGCGTCGCCTTCCAAGCAACCGCCGCTGATGGCGCCCGTCAACTGCCCATCGTCGGTGACCAGCATGCGGGCGCCGGGCCGGCGGTAAGCCGAGCCCAGCACTTCCACCACCGTAGCCAAAGCGCAGGGCCGGCCAGCGGCGCGGTGCTGGTCATAAGCGAAGAGCAGGCGTTGGAGTTCGGTCATGTAGGCAGAAGATACGAATACAAAAGGCCGTCAATGCTCAGCGCAGCCGAAGCATCTCGCTCGGGTCACTAAACCTGTCGATTGGTTTACTACCATACGCGAGATGCTTCGGCTGCGCTCAGCATGACGTTTTTTCTCTTAAGTATGTCAAGTCAAAGCAGTTTATCCAGGCTCACGGGCAGGTTGCGCACGCGCTTGCCGGTGGCGTTAAACACGGCGTTGGCAATGGCGGCGGCTACGCCCAGAAAACCTACTTCCCCAATGCCTTTCACGCCCAAGGGGTTCACCTTGTCGTCGTCCTCTTCCACAAAAATCACGTCGATGTCGTGAATGTCGGCGCTTACCGGGATGTGGTATTCGGAGAGGTTGTGGTTCATATAGCGGCCGAAGCCGTGGTCCATCACGCTGTGTTCCATCAGGGCCATGCTGATGCCCCACACCACGGAACCAAGTACTTGGCTGCGGGCAGTTTTGGGGTTGAGGATGCGGCCCGCGGCCACGGCGTTAACCACGCGGGTAACATGGATGCTGCCCAAGTCCTCGTCCACGCACACTTCCACGAACACGGCGTTGTGGGCGTGCAGCGAGTTTTTGAGTTGGGTAACGGGGTTGGGCTGGGTGGAGGTTTCGGCTTCTACTTTCTCCTCGCCGGTAGCCTGCAGCACGTCTCGGATGACGACCGACTGGGTGATGTCCTCGTTCAACCGAATCTGGCCATCCACGAACTGCACGTCTTCAAAGGATGCACCTTTTAATGGCGAATTGGCCATTTTCTGAGCCAGCTTCAGTACTTTCTCGCCCACGGCCCGGCACGCGGCCTGCACGGCCGTGCCCACCGAAGCTGCCGTCCAGGAGCCGCCTTGTACGGGTGCTTCCGGCAGGGTGGTGTCGCCGAGCACGAACGTGACGGCCCCAATGGGCAGGCCCAGGGTTTCGGCCGCAATCTGCGTCATGATGGTGTAGGTGCCGGTGCCAATGTCGTTGGTGGCACTGCTCACCGTCAGGCGGCCGTCGGCCGTGAGGCTGGCGCGGGCAGCAGCTTTCTGCTGGGCGGCATCCCACACGCCGGTGGCCACGCCGTAGCCGATGAGCATGTGCCCGTCGCGCATGGAGCGGGGCTTGGGGTTGCGCTTGCTCCACCCAAACTTGGCCGCGCCCTGGTGGTAGCATTCGCGCAGCTTCTTGCTGGTAAAGTCCCGCTTGAGGTTCTGGTCGCGGTCGGCGTAGTTCCGCAGGCGGAATTCCAGCGGGTCGATGCCGGCTTTGTAGGCCAGCTCGTCCATGGCCGACTCCAGCGCAAACGTGCTGCTGGCCGCGCCCGGCGCGCGCATGTCGATGGGCGTATGCACGTCAATCTGAGCCAACTGATAATCCAGCTTTACGTTGTCGCATTGATAGGTCATGCCCGACCAGTTCACCACGTTTTCGGTGAAGTCCTCGAAGCGCGACGTTTCGCCCAGCGCGGCGTGGTGCAGGGCCGTGAGGGCGCCGGTTTCGTCGGCTCCCAGCTTGAGGTATTGCAGCGTGTGAGGCCGGTGGCCGAAGCTGAACATCTGCTGCCGGGTGAGGGACACGCGCACCGAGCGTTTGAGCTCTAGCGCCGCCAGCACCGCCATAAACAGCTGGTGCTGCGGCCGTAGCCCCGAGCCAAACCCGCCGCCGGTGTACTTCGAAATCACGTGGGCCTCGTCCTTGCTCAGCCCAAATACCTTGGCGATGTACTGCTGGCTGTTGTAGGCCCCCTGGGTTTTGTCGTACACGCGCAGCTTCTTGCCGTCGCCGAGAAATTCCACCGTCGTGGCGAACATCTCCATCGGGTTGTTGTGCTGCGCCAGGTGGATGTACTCGGCCTCGTGCTGGAATGGCGCTTTGCGGTATTCCTCCTTGGGGTTGCCGCGGGGCGGGGGCGGGGGCACCCAGCCGGTTTTGCCCCGGCCCGGCTTGTAGCCGTCGTCCCGCTTCTTTTCGAGGTCGGTTTCGTGGTCGACCTGCTCGTAGCTTATCTCCAAAATGGAAGCGCCGTAGCGAGCCAACTCGAACGTCTCGGCAACCACCAGGGCCACGGGCTGCATGTTGAACAGGATGTCGTCGCCGTGCAGCGGCCGGAAGGGCGAGCCGCCGGGGGCCACGTCGTCCTTGTAGTTGCGGTCGAAGAACGCCAGGTTGGGCACGTTTTCGTGCGAGTACACCTGCACCACACCCGGCAGCGCCAGCACCGCCGCCGCGTTGATGTTGGTGATGCGGCCCCTGGTAATGGGGCTGTTCACCACCACGCCGTACAGCAGGTCGGGTACATTGAATTCGGCGGCGTACTTGGCCGCGCCGGTCACCTTGGCCGGGCCATCGACGCGGCTTACGGGCTTGCCGATGTATTCCGTGCCCAGGTGGATGCTGGGCGGGGTTGCGATGGTCTGGCTCATGGGTTGGTGTTCAGAAAAGCGTTGGAGTCCAGTGCATAGGTCATTTCGGTGGCTTGCTTCAGGGCCCGGACCACGGCGCGCTTAGCCAACTCAATCTTGAAGTGGTTGTGGGCATGGCCCCAAGCCCCCTGCACAATGCGGCCCGCCGCTTGGCGGAAAGTATCGGCCGAGGCGGGCTTGCCAATTAGTAGGGCTTCGGCTTCGCGCACGCGCCAGGGTTTGTGGGCCACCCCGCCCAGCGCAATGCGCGCATCGGTAATGGTGTCACCATCAAGCTCCAGGGCTGCGGCTACCGATACCAGCGCGAAGGCGTAGCTGGTGCGGTCGCGCAGCTTGAGGTAGGTGAAATTCTTCGCAAAGCCCTTGTTGGGTAAGTCAATGGCCGTAATCAGTTCGCCCGGCTCCAGGGTGTTGTCGCGCTCGGGATGGTCGCCGGGCAAGCGGTGAAAGTCGTCGAACTTGATGACCCGCTCGCCGTTGGGGCCGCTCACGCGCACGGTGGCTTCCAGGGCTGCCAGGGCAATGCACATGTCCGAGGGGTGCGTGGCGATGCAGCTTTCGCTGGCCCCCAGAATGGCGTGAATCCGGTTGTAGCCCCCAATGGCCGAACAGCCCGAGCCGGGCTCGCGCTTGTTGCAGGGCGTGCTGAGGTCGTAGAAATAGTAGCAGCGGGTGCGCTGCAGCAGGTTGCCGCCGTCGGTGGCCATGTTGCGCAGTTGGGCCGAGGCCCCCGCCAAAATGGCCTGGCTGAGCAGCGGGTAGCGTTCGGCCACGGCGGGATGGTAGGCGGTGTCGGCGTTGGTAGCCAGCGCGCCCAGGCGCAAGCCCCCGTCGGGCAGGTTCTCGATTTGGGCTAGGGGCAGGTGCTTGAGGCCAATGAGGTGCGTGGGCCGGGCCACGTTCTCCTTCATCAGGTCAATGAGGTTGGTGCCGCCGCCGATGTAAGCCGCGTCGTCGTGTGCCGTTTTTTCGCGCACGGCCGCTTCAACAGCCGTGGCGCTGGAGTAGGTGAAACTGTTCATCGGCCTAGGCTTTTTGGGCGCTGATGACTTCCATTACGGCCGTCAGGATATTAGAATACGCGCCACAGCGGCACAAATTGCCGCTCATCAGCTCCCGCACTTCGGCTTCGGTGTGGGCGTGCCCTTCGTTTATCAGGCCCTGAGCCGAGCAGATTTGGCCCGGCGTGCAGTAGCCGCACTGAAAAGCGTCGTGGTCGATGAAAGCCTGCTGCAGCGGGTGCAGGTTCTCTTCCGTCCCTAGTCCCTCAATGGTGGTGATGTCGGAGCCCTCGTGCATCACCGCCAGCGAAAGGCAGGAGTTGATGCGCTTGCCATCCACCAGCACCGTGCAGGCCCCGCACTGGCCGTGGTCGCAGCCTTTTTTGGTGCCGGTCAGGTCCAGGTACTCGCGCAGGGCGTCGAGCAGGGTGGTCCAGGGCGCAATTTGGAGGGTGTGGTCTTCGCCGTTGATGTGCAACCTGACGGGCTGCGTAGGCGCCAGAGGAACGGTGATGCGCCCCAGGGGCGCTTGGGTTAGTTGACTCATAAGCAGCGAGAAAGGAAGGGGCAGGGCGGCAGCTTGCTCTGTGAATTTTTCTATACGTGCCCGAAGAGCACCAGTGTTGCCAAAGCCATATTTTTTGTCGCCGACTCCCAAGACCGCCACACAAAAGCCTCAAGCATAGCGCAGCGCAGGTGGCTGAAGGATAGGCGCCAACGAAAGTCATTCAAAAAATGTTGCATCCGTTCGGCGAGAGCTTATGGTTATTTGACCGGAAAAATCTAGCGTTGACCTAATTAGTCTTTCCAAGTGAGAAAAGTGCACTAGATTCGTGGTCATAAAAAACACTAGGACATTTTACTTAGTGATTTATCCAGGTTTCGATTGCACATGAACATTCAGCAGAATTTCCGCTATTACCTTGCTTTTGTGTTGGCCGTTCTCTTGGCCGTGGGTGTCCGGAACCAAGCGGCTCCCTTGGGCATGAGCGCCGCCGTGACCGAGGCCCCTGCCCCTGCGCCCGCCCCGGCCGCTAAAACCGCTAATGCCCCCGTTTTGGCTTCCCTGCGCTGAGGCGCCTTCTGCAGGCCCCGTTTCCGTGCCGGCCCGCCCCCGAAGTTCCGGCTTCGTGGGGCGGGCCGGCGGCTTTTTCGGCCGTGGGCACTACCTTCCCGCCCCATGAGAATTCTATTAGTTGAAGACGAGCCTTCGGTGGCGGCCTTCCTGCACCAGGGCCTCACCGAGCAAGAGTACACCGTGGACCTTGCCGCCGACGGCCTGCTGGGCCTGAGCCGTGCCCAAACCACCCGCTACGACTGCCTGATATTGGACCAGATGCTGCCCGGCCTGAGCGGCCTGGAAGTGTGCCGCCAGGTGCGCGCCCACGACCCCGGCGTGCCCATCCTGATGCTCACCGCCTTGGGCGAGACGGACGACAAAATTCGCGGCCTCGACGCCGGCGCCGACGACTACCTCGTCAAGCCCTTTGCCTTCGAAGAACTGCTGGCCCGCCTGCGCGCCCTGGTGCGCCGGCGCACCGAAGCCCCGGCGCCCAAAGCCGTGCTGCACCTGGCCGACCTCGTGCTCGACCCCGGCGCCAAGCGCGTGGAACGAGCCGGCCAGGTGGTGCAACTCACCGCCCGCGAGTTTTCGCTGCTGGAATACTTGCTGCGCAACCAGGGCCGCGTGGTGTCGCGCGCCGACTTGCTCACCCACGTCTGGGACATGAGCTTTGACACCGGGTCGAACGTAATAGACGTGTACATCAACTTTTTGCGCAAGAAAGTTGACAAAGGATTTGAGCCCAAGCTCATCCATACGCTCGTGGGCATGGGCTACATGATGAAGAGCGAATGATTTTTGAGGTGTAGGTGTACTGATGTGCAGGCGTGCTAATGAACGGGTGTAGGGTTGAGTAAAGAGGTTGGCAGGATGGCGAAATTGCGCTGCCGGACCCGGTGGCGCAGTGCGTGGCATCACCAAATTACGCAGCACATCAGCACATTTACTCATCAACAATTATCAATGTCCATTCGCCTTCGCCTTGCCATTCAGTTTGGGTCCATTCTGGCCGTGACCCTGCTGCTGTTTGCCTTGGCCATCTATTTTGCCACCCTGCAGTCGCGCCGCGAGCTGTTCACCCAGAGCCTGTTCAAGCGGACGATGGTGGTGGGCCACGCCTACGCCGACGGCCAGCAAGACAGCATCAGCGCGGGGCAGCAGGCCTCGTATCGGCGCTACTTGCGCCAGCTCTACCGCACCCTGCCCGACGAGGAAGGCCGGGTCTACAACGCCGCCAACCAACTGGTGTTCCGGGAAGGGCAGGGGCCCACCAAACCCGTGCCCATTGCGTGGCTGCAGGAAGTGCGCCGCTCTGGGCGGGCCGTGCTGGAGCCCGAGTTCAACTACCACGAAACCGTGGGGCTGCTCTACCACGACGCCCGCTTGGGCCCGCTGGTGGTGGTGGCCTCGTCGGTGGACGAAGACAGCCGCCAGCAGCTGCAGGAGTTGCGGCACCTGCTGGCGGTGGGCCTGCTCACGGCCTTTGTGGTGATGGGCGTTGGCAACTGGGTGTTTGCCGGGCAGGCGCTGCGCCCGCTGCGGCGCATGGTGCAGGAAGTAGACGGCATCACCGCCACCGACCTGAGCCAGCGCCTCACCCAAGCCGCGGGCTCCACCGACGAGATTGGCCGCCTGGCTCAGCGTTTTAACCGCCTGCTCGACCGCCTGGAGGCCGCTTTTGCCGGGCAGCGCACGTTCGTGCGCGACGCCTCGCACGAGCTGCGCACGCCGCTCACGGCACTCATTGGCGAGCTGGAAGTGGCCCTGTTGCAAGCCGAGCGCTCCCCCACGGAGTACCGCCGGGTGTTGCAATCCACGCTCGACTCGTCGCGGCAGCTCAACGAGCTGACCAACGGCTTGCTGCAGATTGCCCGGGCTTCCGACGACCCCTCCCAGGTGTCGATGACCGAGGTGCGCCTCGATGAGCTGTTGCTGCAAGCCCACGAGCAGCTCCTGCGCCGCCATCCCACGTGCCGAGTCGACCTGGATTTTGGCGATGCCGACGAGCCTAACACCGCGCCCTTTGCGGTGCGCGGCAACGAAGCGCTGCTGCTCTCGGCCATGCTGAACGTGCTCGACAACGCCTGCAAGTTTTCGGCGGGCACGGGCGGAACCGTCACCGCCACTTTGGCCCGGGCCAGCCGGCGCCTGGTGCTGCTCGTTTCAGACGAAGGGCCCGGTTTGTCAGCCGCCGACTTGCAGCAAGTCTTCGTTCCGTTTTTCCGGGCGGCGTCGGCGCGGGCCGTGCCGGGGCACGGCATTGGCCTCCCGCTGGCGGCCCGCATCATGGCCCTGCACGGCGGCACGGTGCGCGTGGAGAGCGAGCCCGGTCAGGGCACGCAAGTATGGCTCGAATGGCCCCTGCTGAAGCCCTAAAAGCACCCTCAGCGTTTTAATTCTTTTTTAATTTTTCTTTAATTCCGTCTTAATAAAGAACCCGTAACCTTGTAAGATATTACCCATTTTTGTTGCTTACGCACTAATTCGGTGCTTAAGTGTACCACGCTATTCCACTCTATGCCTCATATTATCTCGAGCCCCTCGCGCACGGGCTCACCTATCGCACCCTCCAACGGCGCGGCTTCGCCGCCACCCAAAGCGTCGCCGTTCAGCACCATTGCCCAAGATGCGCCGGCGGGCCTGGTGGTATTTTTGGTGGCCCTGCCACTTTGTTTAGGCATCTCATTGGCCTCGGGGGCCCCGCTGCTGGCGGGCCTCATCACGGGCATTGTGGGCGGCGTGCTGGTTAGCTGGCTGAGCGGCTCCGCGCTGAGCGTGAGCGGCCCGGCGGCTGGCCTCACGGTCATCGTGCTCACGGCTATTGCCACGCTGGGCTCTTTTCAGGCCATGCTGGCCGCCACGGTGGTGGCGGGCGTCATCCAGGTGCTGATGGGGTTGGTAAAAGCGGGCGTTATCGGGATGTACTTTCCGGCCGCGGTTATCCGGGGCATGCTGGCTGCTATTGGTTTGATTCTGATTTTGAAGCAGATACCGCACTTTATGGGGGCTGATTCGGACTACTTCGAAGACATGGACTTCCTGCAGTTCAACGGCCAGAACACCTTCACGGCCATTGGCATTGCCCTCAAGGGCATCAGCCCGGGTTCGGTATTGATAGGGGTTGTGTCCCTCGCGCTGCTGCTGCTATGGGATACCAAGCTAATCCGCCAGTTTGGCTGGGCTCGTAAAGTGCCCGCGGCCCTGCTGGTGGTGTTGACGGCCATCGGCCTCAACCAGCTGTTGCGCAACGTGGCCCCCGACATGCAGGTGCGCCCCGAACATTTGGTGAAATTGCCGGTTGTATCGTCTATTGGCCAGTTGTTTTCCTTGATGACTTTCCCCGATTGGTCGGCTTTCACGCGCCCAGCTACTTATGGCGTGGGACTCACAGTTGCTTTGGTGGCCTCGCTCGAGAGCCTGCTCAGCGTGGAGGCCGTGGACAAGCTCGACCCCCACAAGCGCCGGACGCCCCCCAACCGCGAACTGATGGCCCAGGGCGCTGGCAACATCGTGAGCGGCCTGCTCGGCGGCTTGCCCATGACGGCCGTTATCGTTCGTTCGTCGGCCAACATCGGCGCGGGCGGACAGTCTAAAATGTCGGCGTTCATACACGGCCTGCTGCTTTTGGCCAGCCTGCTGTTCCTGGGCTCGGTGCTGAATCTGATTCCCCTGTCGGCGCTGGCTGCCGTGTTGCTGGTGGTGGGCTTCAAGCTCACCAGGCCGGCCCTTTACTTTACGCAGTGGAAACTGGGTTACGCACAGTTTATTCCCTTCATCGTGACCATTGTGGCGGTGCTGTTCACCGACTTGCTCAAGGGCGTAGGCGTGGGCCTGGCCGTGGGCTTCTTCTTCATCCTGAAAGCCAATGCCGAGCAGGCGTTTTTCCTCAACCACGACACGCCGGACCTGCAGCCGGGCACCTTGCACCTGCGCTTGTCCGAGCACGTCTCCTTCCTGAACAAGGCCAGCATCGTGAACGCGTTGGAGAAGCTGCCCGCGGGTAGCCGCGTCATCCTCGATGGCAGCCAGTCGGCCGACATCGACCACGACGTGCTGGAAGTCATTGAGTCGTTCCGGTTGGTGGCGGCCGAGCGCAACATTGAGTTGGAGCTCCGCGGCATTCGCCAGGTAGAAGTAGCCGGCCACTAGTCTCGCCCGTATTTCACTTTTTTCTTTCTCATTCACGTAATCCCTCGTCGTGTCTTCTCCCTCCAACAGCGCCAAGAAGCCTAAGTCCTCGGTTGGTGTTCAGCAACTCCTCGAAAACAACCGCCAGTGGGCAACCGAAATGACTTCGGAAAACCCTGATTTTTTTGTAGAGTCAGCCAAGGGCCAGGACCCGCAGTACCTGTACATTGGATGCGCCGACTCGCGCGTGCCCGCTTCCGGCATTATGGGCACGATTCCGGGCGAAATGTTCGTGCATCGCAACATTGCCAACCTGGTGGTGAACACCGACTTGAACCTGCTCAGCGTGCTACAGTACGCCGTGGAAGTGTTGAAAGTGAAAGACATTATGGTAGTGGGCCACTACGGGTGCGGCGGCGTGGCCGCCGCCGCCGCCGACAAGCAGTATGGTCTGATTGACAACTGGCTGACGCACATCCGCAACGTCGTCCACTTGCACGATACCGAGCTTTCAAGCATCAAGGATGAAAAGAAGCGCGCTCGAAAACTGGTGGAACTCAACGTGCTGGAGCAGGTGCGCAACCTGGCCAAAACCGACATCATCCAGAACGCCATGCGCGGCGAACACCCGCCCCGCCTGCACGGATTGGTGTACGAGTTGGCCGATGGCACCCTCAAAGACCTGAAGATTGATGGCGCAGCCCTTGCCCGGGAAATGAAGAGCATCTACGGCACCGAACCTCACTAGAAATTGAAAACCGGCAGGGGGACAGCACAGGACCCCGCAAAAAAAACAACGGCTCGGCCACAGCCGGCCGGCGGTAGCGGTAGGACTGTGCAGTTCTGAGCGAAACGGGCCTCCTTCAACGCAATGGCGAAGCCGCTAGTGGTGAGCTGGCAGGATGTCGTTTCCTCACGAAAAAAGCCCCGGTGCAGCGTGCACCGGGGCTTTTGTTTTATCAGCTCAAAAAGCTATTTGGCCGATTGAATCTCCTGCACGGCCTTGTCGACGGCTTGCTGCGACTCGGTGCCGCGCCCGCGGTTGGCTTGGGTTTTGGCCGCTTCCTGCAGCAGGCCGGCGCCCATTTGGTCGGCGCCGTAGGTCTTGTACTTGATGGCAAAGGCCTTCACCCGCTCCACGCCTTCGGCAAAAGCTTTGGGGTCGTCGAGGCGGCCCATCATGGTAGTCAAGGCCGGGGCCATGTTGAACTGCGCTTGCGGGCGAGCAGCGTCGAACTTGTCGCGCACGTAGGCCCACTCGTTCGGGCCGCCGGCTTTGGCGTACACGTCCACCACAGCTTGGGCCAGGGCTGCATGCTCGTCTTTCTCAAAGGCTTTGGCTTTCGCCAGGGCCTGGGCGGGCTGCACAGCGGCATAGCCACGCAGGGCTGCACCCTGCACGTTGTACGACTGGTTGTTGAGCTGCTTGCTGAAAAGCTTTTCGTCCTTCTTGTCTTTCAGCTGAGCCAGCGAATTGAGCAGCTGCGTCATTACGGCAGGCTCTTTTTCGGTGGCCGCGCGCTTACGCAGGGCAGGGCCCGCCGCTTTGGCCACGGCTTTGTCATCCAGCTTCAGGGCAGCTACCGCAGCCCCGCGGATGCCATAAAACTTGTCGTTGAGGGCGGCTAACAGCACGCCACGGGCAGCGGCGTTGGAGGTCTGCTCTTTGGCAGTAGCGGCCACGGCCTCGCGGCGGTCCACAAACAGCGGAGCGTGGCTGAACTGATACACAGCAGCGACCACCGGCTTATTGTCGGTTTTCTGCCACAGCATTTTTTTGTTGGCGTCCACGTTTACCAGCTCCGGCTTGGCCGAAAGGGGCATGGTGAACGTCTGAGTGGCCTCAGTCATCATTACGGGCTGGCGCTGCACCTTGCCGCCCACGTAGTAGTCGATGGTGAAGGGCAACTGGAACGTCTGGCCCGGCTGGGTCTGCTTCACGGTTACAGACTGCACCTTTTTGGCTGCGTCCCAAGCGTAGTCGATGGTGACAACGGGGTGACCGGGAGCGTAGTACCACTGGTTCCAGAACCAGTTCAGGTCTTTGCCCGACACGGCCTCGAAGGCCAAGCGCATCTGGTGCGCCTCGCCGTTGCCAAGGGCGTTGTCTTTCAAATATTTCTGCAGGCTGGCGAAGAAAACCTCATCGCCCAGGTAGGTGCGGAGCATGTCCATCACGGCGCCGCCTTTCTGGTAGCTCACCAGGTCGAACACGTCCTCCTGGCTGTCGTAGTGGAAGCGCACCAGGTTTTTAGCCGCGTCGCGGGGGCTGTTGAGGTAGCTGCGCAGGTAGCGGTAGTAGTGCGCATCGGCGGCGTCCTTACCGTACTTGTGTTCGGCGTAGAGGCCTTCCGAAAAGTCGGCCATGGTCTCGTTCACGGTGATGTTCGACCACGATTCGGCCGTCACGTAGTCGCCGAACCACTGGTGAAACAGCTCGTGGGCAATGACCGACTCGTTGCTAAACTCGCGGTCGAGCAGTTCTCGGTCCGTCATCTGCACTTGCTCGCCGTGCAGGGTGGCGGTGGTGTTTTCCATGGCGCCGCTCACGTAGTCGCGGGCCACAATCTGGGCGTATTTGTTCCACGGATACTCCACGCCGAGGCGGTTGGAATAGAACTCCAGCATGTCGGGCGTGTTACCGAAAATCTGCTTGGCGAAGGGGGCGTACTTGGGCTCGAGGTAGTAGCTCACTTCCTTGCCGCGCCAGGTGTCTTTGTAGATTTTGAAGTCACCCACGGCCATCATGAACAGGTAGGGCGCGTGGGGCAGGTCCATCTTCCAGGTGTCGGTGCGCAAGCCAGGGCCGGCGGGCTTCTGGCTTACGAGCGCGCCATTGCTCAGCGTGACGTACTTGCTGGGCACGGTCATGCTAATTTCCTGGGTGGTTTTCTGGTTGGGGCGGTCGATGGTGGGGAACCAGGCCGACGAGGCTTCGGTCTCGCCCTGCGTCCAGATTTGCACGGGCTTGCCGGCCACGGCGCTGTCGGGGTTGATGAAATACAAGCCCTTGGCGTCGGTGATGGCGGCGCTGCCCTTCACTTTCAGCTCGTCCGGCTTCGAGACGTAGTCGATGTAAATGGTGTATTGCTCGCCGGGCTTGAAGGTTTTGCCCAGGTTGATGCGCAAGTTGGCGGCATCGGTGTAGCTGTACTTGAGGGGCGTTTGCTGCTCGCCGTTCATCAGGGCTACGGCCTTGATGTCCATGCCCTTGGCGTCAAGTCGCAGCGAGTCGGTGGGGTAGGCGTGGGGCTTGAGCATAATCCACGTCTTGCCGTAGAGGTAACGCTTGGCGTAGTCAAACCGCACGTCGAGCTTGGTGTGCACCAAGTCGTTGACTTTGGTGGCTGAGGCGCGATAAGGAGATTCTGCCTTGGCGACCGGGGTGGAGGGAGCCTGAGCGTAAGCCGGTGCACCGGCCACCAAGCCCAGGAGGCCCAGCGCAAAAAGATGCTTCATGAAAAAGGAAAACGGATGAAAAAGAAAAACTTGGGCCAGTCCCTAGCCCCGCGAAAGCAGACTGCTGGTTCGCCTTGCGAAAGTAACAAGCGAATGCAGGACCGCGGGGGCGGGCTAGGCCGTCCTTGGTGGCGCTGGGCAGCTCCAGTTGACCGCGGCGGAAGCTCAGTTCGGGAGCGCTAGGCCCGCGTGCGGTCCAGCACCCACCGGCGCAGGGGCTCTTCCAGCCATCGGTAGCCGGCTTCGGAAATAAGCACCGTTGCCAAAAACCGCCACCCAAGATGCCCAGCCGGGCCAACCCAGGCGTTCCACCAGATGCTGAACAGGCCCACGTGGAACAAATAGAAAAAGTACGAGCTGCGTCCCAGCGCTTGCATTAGCTTGGTGGCCAGGGCCGCCCGGAGCCAGCTGCGCTCGGCGAGCAGCCCGGCCAGCAGCAGCAGCACGCCTATAGGGAACATTAGGTTGTTGAGAGCGATGGCGCCGAGGTGGAGCCGCCCGTCGTAAAAGTTGCTCGGCGAGCGCAGCCAGGCCAGTAGTCCCACCGTCAGGACCATGAGCAGAAGCCCGGCCAGCGTGCGCCAGGGCCACTGAGAGCGGAGAACCACCCCGGTGGGGCGGGCGGCCCACCAGCGAGCCAGCCCAACGCCCAGCGTGAACTCAGCCACCCTGCCAAAAAAGGTGTAATTGAACAGGTGATAATACGAGCCAAAAAGCCCGTGTAACTCCGCCCGGCCCATGCAGAGATACGTCAGGGACAAGCCTAAGCCCACCGTGGCGGCCACAAAGCCTGCTGCGCCGCGGAGGCCCCACCGCTGCCAGGCCAGCAGGAGCACCGGGGCCGAAAAGTAAAAGCATTCCTCCACGGTCAGCGACCACCCCTGGGGGATGCCCACGTACTTGAGCGTGCTGGAAAAGCCGCGCAGCAGCGTTTGGCTTAAGAAAAACAGCAGCGCACGGTTGGCTGCTTGGCCCGCTGGAACGGGCCAGTAGCGGTAGGCCAGCAGCACGCCATTCAACAAGAGGTAGACCGGGTAAATGCGGGCTACGCGCCGCCAGAGGTAGCGCCGCCACCACGCGGCGGTAACCTGCACCGTGCCCAGGTACCGGGTTGCGATAACAAAGCCGCTGAGCACGAAGAAGATGCCCACACCTACATAAAATTGGCTGAAAATGTTTTGGATTCCTTCGGCCACCGGGGGCCGGAAATGCAGGAAGAAAACCAGGTAGGCCGCAATGGCCCGCAAGCCAGTGAGAGCCGGGTAGTAAGGCCGTGCGGTGGGTGGCGCAGCGGGGGCGGGAGCTGGCATAATGCCGCAAACTACTGCTTGCCGCGGGCTAGTTGGCCGCTGGTAAGCATGCAGCAAGCGCTGCCGGGAGCCATCTCAACCCCTCGGCTGCTTGCTAAGCCGTTCACAGACTGACACTACTGCTGTAGCAAACCTTCACAACCCTGCTTTTTACCGTGGGGCCGCGAGTGGTTGAGCAGGCGCGCCGACAAGGCCTATGTAGTTTTGCTCTCTCATTCCGAAGTGGTTTTCATGTTCCGATTACTATCCGTAAGCTGTTTGGTGGCTATCCAGGGGCTTGCGCAAGCACCACAGGCCTTGGCTCAAACACCGGCCGACAGCAGCCGCAGCCTGCGCGAAGTCACCGTATACGCCTCCCGCCTCAGCCAGCCCCTGAACCAAACCGGGCGCGCCGTGACGGTCATTTCCGGCGCCAGCATTACGCGCTATCCGGTGAATTCGCTCGACGATTTGCTGCGCTGCCTGCCCGCATTGGAAGTGCAGAGCCGCGGCCCCTTCGGCGCGCAAGCCGACGTGAGCCTGCGCGGCAGCACCTTCACCCAGGTGCTTTTCCTGCTGGACGGCATGCGACTGAACGACCCGCTGACGGGCCACTTTGGGGCCTACTTGCCCATCACGCCGGCCGAGATTGAGCAGATTGAAATCATCCGTGGGGCTGGGGCGGCTCTCTACGGGCCCGATGCCGTGGGCGGCGTCATCAACATCGTTACCAAAACCTTTGCCGCCACCGAGCGCCGCGACGAGGCCGAACTCACCAGCACTACCATGCGCGGTGAGTGGAACCTATGGCACACCAACACGGGCGGCTTTCTGGCTAAAAACGGCTTGCGCGTGGGGGGTGGCATCTTGCTGAACACCACTGACGGCCAGCTGCGCGGTGCGCCAAGCAGCCAGCGCAGCGATGCCAATCTTAAAACGTATTCCCTTTCGGCCGCTTACGACATCACGTCCAAACTGAGTTTGGCTGCCCGCGCCAGCCTCGACCGGCGCGACTACAACGCCCAGTTTTTCTACACCACTAACGCCGGCGACCTGGCCCGCGAAACCACCAACAAAAACTGGTACCAAGGCCAGCTCAGCTACCAGCACAACGAGCGCGCCCGCACCGAAGCGCAAGTGTCGACCAGCCGCGGCACCGACTATTACCTCTACACGCCCACGTCGGTGGCCAGCGACCACCTCACGCACTACACCAACGTGTTGCTGAGCCACCAGCAGCAGGTTGGAGACAAAGTGCGCGCCACGCTGGGCGGCCAAGCCGACCGCCGTGCGGTGGAAAGCAACGACCGCGGCAATCACGCGCAGTGGCACTACGCCGCCTTCGGCGTGGTGGCCGTGACGCCAAGTGCCGGCCTAGCCCTAACCGGGGGCCTGCGCGTCGACCACGACCAAGCCTACGGCACCGAACTAGTGCCCCAACTCAATGCGAGCCAGCAAATAGGAGAGGCCCTCACCGTGCGGGGCGCCATCGGCCGGGCCATTCGCGCCCCCGATTTCACGGAGCGCTACAATGCTAATGGCCGGCCTGGCATTGTGCCCAATGGCTTCAACGTGGGCAATGCCGCCCTGCAAGCGGAGCGGACCACGAACTACGAAATGGGGGCTGACTACCGCCCATTTCCGGGCTTTACTGCCAAGCTGACTGGTTTCCTGCGGAAGGGCAACAACCAGATTGACTACGTGCCGACGCCCGGTGCGCAGGTCATCGAAGCCAGCGGCCTCACCAATCTCAACGCCGCCAGCACCTACCGCTTTGCCCAAAACCTGTTCGATGTCACCACCCGTGGCCTTGAAGCCGAGCTGACGTATGCCCACCAGTTCACGCCCAAAACCCGTTTTGATGGCAGCCTGGGCTACACTTTGGTGAAGGTGACCAATGCCGAAAGCATTGCCTCGCAGTACCTGGCCAACATTGCCCGCCACGTGGTGTCCGGCACGGTCGGCATCACGTCAAACCGCGTCAATGCGAGCTTCAGCGGGCTGTGGAAGCAGCGCGATGCCAACGCCGTAGCGGCCATCAGCCGGGTGCAGCGGCCGGAATACGCCGTGTTCAATGCCCGGCTGGAAGCCGCAATCTTGCCGCAGCGCCTGTGGCTCACGGGGCAGGTGCAGAACCTGTTCAACGAAAAATATTCGGACTTGCTGGGTGCCCAAATGCCCACGCGCTGGCTGATGGGCGGCGTGCGGCTGGCCCTGCGGAAATAGAGCCGCGTAAATGCTCCTAGCTACCGATTTGGAAAAATCGGGCGAGTGTGCCGTACCTTTGCGGCATCAATTCTTTCTCCCAAAGGATTGTTTTTATACAGAGGCGCTGAGAGACAGGCTCTAAGATGCGCCGGCAACCATCCGCAACCGCGGGCAAGGTGCCAATTCCTGACCATATAAAAACAAGTTGCCGTGGACGCTGCCAACAACCTTCTCGTTTCTCCCGCCTCGTTTCAGGCCCGCGCCGTAGCCGTGCGCCCGGCCGGCATGGGCTGTTGTTGTTGTCTGGCTTAAGCACCGACGTCTCCGTCTGATTTCGCGGGGGTGAGTTGGTGAAGGTCCGCTTAGCGGGCCTTGCACCCTTTTCCTGCTTGTGGGTATTCCAAACGTAACGCTACCAGCGTTGGCAGAAACGCGTGCACGCGGCTGCCTCGTCCGCGGCACTTATCCCACACTTCATCAGCGGGTTTCAATCAATTTCGAACTATCCGGGCGCCGTTTTCGCGGCTGCTTTGTTCTCTAACTCAGTTTCTTCTAATTCTCTCCAGTTTATGGCCTCTTTGCAAAAGCCCATTGGCATCTATTTCGAGCACCCCGAATGGTTTAAGCCGCTCTTCGCAGAGTTGGACCGTCGCGGGCTGCCCTACGAGAAGATTGATGCCGCGCACCACCTCTTCAACCCCGCCGAAAAGGAAAGCCGCTACAGCCTCGTGGTGAACCGCATGAGTTCCTCGGCCTACTTGCGCGGGCACGGCCAGGGTATATTCCACACCGCGGGCTATGCCACTCACCTCGAGCGCATTGGCACGCGCATCATCAACGGTTCGGCGGCCACGGCCATCGAGACCAACAAGGCCCGCCAGCTCTCTTTGTTCGAGTCACTGGGCCTGAAGTACCCCAAGTCGTTTGTGATTAATCACGCCTCGCGCGCAATCGACGCGGTCAAGGAGCTTCGCTTCCCCATCGTAGTGAAAGTAAACATTGGCGGCAGCGGCGCGGGCATCATTCGCTTCGACACGCCGGAAGGCTTGCAAGCGGCTGTGGAAGCCAACCAGATTGACCTCGGCATCGACCAAACCGCGCTGGTACAGGAGTACGTAACGCCCCGCGGCGGCAACATCCACCGCGTGGAGACGCTGGACGGCAAGTTCCTGTACGCCATGAAAGTGTACACCACTGGCGAGAGCTTCAACCTGTGCCCGGCCGAAATCTGCCAGATTCCGGAGGAGCAGTCGGCCGAGTTCTGCTTGACCGAAGCGCCCAAGAAAGGCATCCAGGTAGAGGCCTTCACGCCTCCCGCTGAGGTGGTTGCCGCTGTTGAGCGCATCGTGGCTGCCGCCAAAATTGACGTGGGTGGCATCGAGTACCTCATCGACGACCGCACCGGCGATGTGCTCTTCTACGACATCAATGCCCTGTCCAACTTCGTGGCCGATGCCGTGAACGTGGTAGGTTTTGACCCCTACGCCCGTTTCGTGGACTACCTGGAAGCGCAACTGCCCGCTTCCGCCACCGCATCTGTGCAGTCCGAACTGGCCACTGCTTAATCCAAAATAATAACAACTGAACGTCATGCTGAGCGCAGCCGAAGCATCTCGCCCGCTTCGTTGCAGCGAAGTGAAGTACTCACGCAGTAGAGATGCTTCGGCTGCGCTCAGCATGACGTTCTTTTAGGCTTACTTAACATGAAATTCGGATATTGGATGCCCATTTTCGGGGGCTGGCTGCGTAACGTGGAAGACGAGCAAATGCCCACCGACTGGAACTACGTGAAGCAGCTGGCGCAACGCAGCGAAGCCCTCGGCTACGACCTTACGCTGATTGCAGAGCTGTATTTGAACGACATCAAGGGCACGGAAGCCCCGTCGCTCGAAGCGTGGAGCACGGCCGCGGCCTTGGCTGCTGTGACCGAGCAACTGGAAATAATGGTGGCCGTACGCCCCACTTTTCACAACCCCGCGCTGCTCGCCAAGCAGGCCGCCAACATTGACTTAATTGCGCCCGGTCGCTTGTCGCTGAATGTGGTATCGAGCTGGTGGCGCGACGAGGCCACTAAATACGGCCTGCACTTCGAGCAGCACGACGACCGGTACGCCCGCACCCGCGAATGGCTGGACGTGGTGACCAATGTGTGGAAGCAGGACCATTTCAGCTACGAGGGTAAGTACTACCAAGTGGCCGACAACATTCTGCAGCCCAAGCCCGCCAAAGCGCCGTTCCTCTATGCCGGGGGCGAGTCGGAAGCGGCAAAAGACCTCATCTCGACGCAGTGCGACGGCTACGTGATGCACGGCGACTCACCCGAGCAAATCGGGGCCCGCATTGCCGACATGCGCCGCCGCCGCGAGCAGAAAGGCTTGCCGCCCATGAAGTTCGGCGTGGCCGGTTACACCATTGTGCGCGACAACGAGCAGGACGTGAAGAAGGAGTTGGACCGCATCACCAACGTGAAATCGTCGGCGGCTGGCTACGACAACTACCAGCAGTGGCTGGCCGGCACGCAACTGGAGCAGCAAGTGTCGCTGCACGACTACTCAGTGTCGAACCGCGGCCTGCGCACGGGCCTCACCGGTACCCCCGCGCAGCTACAGGACCGCATCGGTGCCTTCGAGGCGGTAGGTGTGGACTTCTTCCTACTACAGGCCAGCCCACAGTTGGAAGAAATGGAGCGGTTCTCCGAATCGGTTATTCAAGTGCTGGCTTAGTTGGGCTTTTAGCTGCCATGCAGTTCCCCATGCCGTCATGCTGAGCGCAGCGAAGCATCTCTACTGCTGTACTAACTATGATTAGTTGCTCAGTAGAGATGCTTCGGCTGCGCTCAGCATGACGGTCTTTTTTGTCTGCGCTATTAGCGCCTTTACACACTTTCATGTTAAAAAAATCACTCGAGCTGCTTCGGGCCGAAGCAGCCGAAACGGGCGCTAACACCCTCAAGCGAAGCCTGAACGGCGTTAGTCTCATTGCCATCGGCATTGGCGTAATCATTGGCGCGGGCTTGTTTTCCCTGACGGGCATTGCGGCGGCTAACAATGCTGGCCCCGCTGTTACGCTTTCCTTCGTGGTAGCGGCCGTGGGCTGCGCGTTTTCGGCGCTGTGCTACGCGGAGTTTGCCGCGCTGGTGCCGGTGTCGGGCAGTGCCTACACGTATTCTTACGCCACCATGGGCGAGTTGTTCGCCTGGATTATTGGTTGGGACTTGGTGCTGGAATATTCGGTGGGCGCGGCCACGGTGGCCATTAGCTGGTCGCAGTACCTCGTCAAGTTTCTCGGCAAGTACAATCTGCACATTCCGGCGCAGCTGGTGATGTCGCCCTTCGAAACGGCCAAGCTGGCTGATGGCTCCACGGTGTCGGGATTTGTGAACGTGCCGGCCATGCTCATTGTGCTGGCCATCACGGCCATTGTCACGCGCGGTACCAAAGGCTCGGCGTGGTTCAACGCCTTGGTGGTAGCTCTGAAAGTGGCCGTGGTGCTGGTGTTCATCGCGCTGGGTTGGCAGTACATCGACCCTGCCAACTACCAACCCTACATCCCGACCAACACGGGCACGTTCGGCGAGTTTGGCTTGAGCGGAATCCTGCGCGGGGCCGGCGTCATTTTCTTCGTGTTCATCGGTTTCGACATCGTGGCTACTATGGCCCAGGAAACCAAAAACCCGCAGCGCAACATGCCCATTGGCATTCTGGGCTCCTTGGCGGTGTGCACCGTGCTGTTTGTGCTGTTCGGGCACGTGCTCACGGGCCTGGCCAACTACACGGAGTTTAAAAACAGCGCCGCGCCGGTCGCCATTGCCATCGAGAAAACTCCGTATGCCTGGCTCAGTTCGGCCGTGATTCTGGCCATTCTCATCGGCTACACGTCCGTGATTCTGGTGGACTTGCTGGGCCAGTCGCGGGTGTTCTTCTCGATGTCGAAAGACGGGCTGCTTCCGCCGGTGTTCTCCCGGCTGCACCCCAAGTTCAACACGCCGTTTCAGTCCAGCCTGTTGCTGGGTTTGTTCATTGCGCTGTTTGCTGGCTTTGTGCCCATTGCTGTGGTTGGTGAAATGACCAGCATTGGCACCCTGCTGGCGTTTGTGATGGTGTGCTTGGGCGTGCTCATCATGCGCCGCACCAACCCCGACGCCCCGCGCAGCTTCCGCACGCCGTGGGTGCCGGTGGTACCCATTCTTGGCATTCTGGTATGCGTCGTGATGATGGCCTCGCTGCCCTGGGAAACCTGGTTGCGCCTGCTAGTGTGGTTGGCCTTGGGCATGGCCATTTACTATGGCTACGGCAAAAAGCACAGCAAGCTCCGGCTGGCGCAAGCAGTAGCCGGGTCTGGAGGGGGAAACGAGCGACTGTAGCCGGAAGCTTTTAGGTTTCTAACATTACCTTGGTCACTCATTGCCCCTTTTGTTTTGATGGAACCCGTCCCGCCGCCAGCCGCAACTCTTGCTTCCAATCTTGACCATCAACCAATTGTGGATTGGCAAGTCCCAGCTGCGCAGCTGCATCCGCGGCCGGCTTATCCAACCTTGGGTGAAAGCTGGGCCATAGTCGGGTGGTATCTGCTGGCCACGCTGGTGGCGGGTGGCGCTAGCTACTTGTTGCTGGCGGCAACTACTGCGCTGCCGCGGGTACAACAGCTTTTGCTGGCGGCAGCGGCGGCCAACGTGGCTCTGCTGGCTTTTTTGCGTTGGAAGGCCGGGACCCGCAGGCAGTCCTGGGAGTTTTTAGGGCAGGCCCGGGCTTGGCACTTTGCGGCGCTGCCCGCAGTGGTTGTGGCCGGGCAACTGCTGCTTTCTCTGCTGCATTATCTCCACTTGCCGGACACCACGGGGGCTAAGTTTCAGGAATTGAGCAATTCGCTGGTGGCGGCACTGCTGCTGGGGGCCGTAGCGGCTCCGGTGCTCGAAGAACTGCTTTTTCGGGGGCTGGTGCTGAACGGACTGCTGCGCAATTGCCCGCCGTGGGCGGCCATTGGTCAATCGGCTCTGTTGTTTGGCCTCATTCATTTTAACCCGGCTCAGAGCATGAGCGCGGGGATGTTGGGCCTGCTGCTGGGCTGGCTCTATTACCGCACCCGCTCGTTGGGGCTGTGCGTCGTGCTACACGCCGTGAACAATGGACTCGGCTTGGCGGCCATGCATTTAGCCACGCCTGCCATTCAAAAAGCCGAGTCTATGGCCGACGTTTTCGGCTCGTCCGGCCAATATATTGGCTCCCTGCTGGTGTCGGCAGTGGTGCTGGCCGGTTACCTGTGGGGCGTGCAGCGCACCACGCAAATAGAGCCTGCTACGTTGTGACCGGATTGTGGCAAGGCAAGGTCCGTTTCCCAAAACGTTCTTTTCGCAGGCCACTTTGGGACCAATATGACGGCAATAAAAAAGCGACGGCTGGAATTCCAGCCGTCGCTTTTCTTACGAAACCCCGAACCTAGCGGTTGGTGCGGGTGGTTTCGTCGTAGTCGGTATCGGTGGTGCGGGTTTGGTTGGCGCCCAATTGCTCCACTTGCACGTCGGTGCTGCGCACGGTGCCGCGCACGGTTTCGTCGCGCTCAGTCACTTCTTTGCCGATGTTGACTTCGCCCACCACGCGGGCTTCCTTGGCCACCACGGCGCGCTCCGCCGATTCGGTCACGCTGATTTCCCCTTCCTTGAAGGCAGCAAAATCGGCTTCGGTGGCGGGGCGGTTCACGTCGCGGCGCTGAATGTTCACGTGCTCTTCGCGCAGGCGCACGTGCTCCTCAATGGGCCGCTCGATGATGCGGCTGCGGATGCGGGCGCCGCCGGTTTGCTCCACCCGCTTGCCTACTTGCAGGTTTTCTTCGATGATGGGCAGCGCGCCGGTAGTCTGGCCGCTGGTGGCAGCGGTGCCGGCAGTGGCCGTCTGGGTGCCGCTGGCAGCACGGGCTTGGGCGTATTCGGCATGCACGTCGATGGCGCCGTTGTCGTCGAGAAGGTCGCGGGCACGCTCGGCCTCTTCGGCTGTGGCGGCGTGTACCGTCACCACCGAGCGGCCGCCACGGGTGGCCGTGGTGTAAGCGCGGGCGTCGTCGTTGTCGTTGCCGCCAAACAGGTTGCTGAAGAAGTTGCCGATGCTGTCGTTGGCACCGGGGTCGGTATCGGTGGTGTGGCTGCTGCCGGTGCTGCTGGACTCATTGGCAACGAGGTGCTGGGCCCGCTGGGCGTCTTGCGCGGCTACGTCAACATTGCTTTGGATAAAGCCGGCGGACATGAGTTTCTGAACTGCTTGCTGCGCTTCTGAAGCGCTATTGAACAAGCCTATTACGGTTTGAGCCATTGGTGAAAAATGAAAATGTGGAAAGAAAGGAAAAGGAAAAGTTGAGTACTTAAGAAGCAGCGTCGGGCGGGGCAGGAGAACCTTCGATGCGCTCGTAGCGGACTTCTTCGCGCCGCAGGGTCACCTCCTGGGGATTGTTCTGGGTAAGGGTGCGCTTCCGCACGTGCAGCTCTTCCACGAGCACGAGCTGGGTGGTCACCACCACTTCTTCGCGCAGCACCGGGATTATCATGGTGTCGCCTTCGTGGCGCACCTCGGGCGGGGTTTCCACCACCTGGTTGATGGGCACCCGCTCCACGTGCACGTGCTCTTCTTGGGTGGGCACGTCCACGGTCTGGGTTTCGTGGTGCACGGTTTTGCGCACAATGACGCGGCCGGTTTCCACCACTTGCTTTTCAATGCGCGCGGTTTCTTCAATCACCGGAATGGTGGTGACGGCCTCGGGCTGCGGGAGCGGAGTGAGTGTCGGGTCAATGGGCTGCATGCGTCGGGTTACGTCGCTTGGGTGAGTGTGTTTCAATTCCACGGCGCAGTTTTTTGCCAAAACCGGGTAGGCTGAACCATTTAAGCAGCTCCTTGACTCCCGTTTAATCTGAACGATGGGACCGCTGCCGACCCGCTCGATTTTTCTGTGTGCCAAGCGGTTTTTATGCTTACAGTCGCGCTATGGCCAGCGGCCAGCGGCGGTGCTCGCCTGGCCCAAACGACTCAGTATTCAAGTCATTATTTATTTTAAAAGAATTTTGCTATAATACCACAACCGTCGTTGGCGGGCTACCCCGGTTGAACCCCGTGTGCCGGCGCGGCACACTTCCTCACTGGCACGGCGCCGCCCCCCGGCGCCGGCCGGCCCGCCCCAAGCCGCGCACTTCGCCTTACTTGCCGGTATGAATGAACTAGCTGCTCGCTGGCACCGCCTTACCGCCCCGCTCGTGCCCAATACCGCCCAGCGCGAGGCCGCCTTTCAAGCCCTGGCCGCCGCCTACCGGTCCCCCACGCGCCACTACCACACCCTGCACCACATCGAAAACCTGCTGAACCGCGTGGCGCAAATAGAACTACGCGACCCCACGGTGGTGGAGCTGGCCGTCTGGTTTCACGATGCCGTATACAACGCCCTGAAGTCGGACAACGAAGCCCGCAGCGCCGCCCAGGCCCTGGCTTTTCTGAAGGATTCCACGCTGAAACCCGCCCGGCAGCAGCGCGTCGCCTTCCTCATCGAGCGCACCGCCGACCACACCCAGCCCCAACCGCCCGACGACGCCGACTTGCTCTACTTTCTGGATGCGGATTTGAGCATTCTCGGCGCGGCCGAAGAAGTGTACTGGAATTATGCCCGCCAGGTGCGGCAGGAGTACCGCCTCGTGCCCGATTTGTTATACCGCCCCGGGCGCCGCAAGGTGCTGGCCAAGATGCTGGCCGCGCCCGTGCTCTACCACACGCCGGCGCTGCGGGCCGAGCTTGACGCAACGGCCCGCCAAAACCTGCGCGCCGAGCTCGCGGCGTGGGAGCAAGGCGGGTTGCCGGATTTTCTCGGTTGAGGGACCGCAACGCGGGAGGCTGAACCGTTTGAGCTCGGCAATTCGCGAGTTCGTCGGGGGTATGGCATTCGTTCAGCCAGAGAAAGACAACTTTGAAAAATGCTTGCCAGACTTTTGAAAATTCAATAAGCCCGCGTGCCCAGTTTGATTTTCTCGATGAAGACGCAGCAGTATCCCAATCTGATTCCCTCGTACGAGCACGAGCGGCTCGAAGCGTTGCAGCCCTACCAAGTATTGGGCACGCCGGGCCAGGCATTGTTCAACGACTTTGTGAGCGTAGTGGCCAAGCTGCTCGACGTGCCCATTGCCCTGGTGTCCTTGGTACGTGCCCACGACGTGGTGTTCGTCGGCAACGCCGGCCTGCCCGAAGCATCGGTCGTGAACCGAGAAGACAGTATGTGTTCGGTGGCCATTTTGCAGGATGGCCTCACCGTGTTCGAGGACGTCGCCACCGAGCCGTGCACATTGGTCAACCCTCTCGTGGCCTAGCAAATGCACCTGGGTTTCTACGCCGGCCAGGCCATGCGCACCCCCCAAAGGCCTGGCCATCGGCAGCCTCTGCGTGCTCGACCGCCGCCCCCGCCAGCTCAGCGCTGCCGAAGGCCAGCTGCTCACCGACCTGGCCAGCGTGGCCCAGGACCTGCTCCACCTGCAGGCCGCCCAAGCCGCCGATGCCACGCTCGTTCCCAAGCTGCGCGCCCGCCTCGACGGCCCCTTGCAGCAGTCCTTCACCCGCCTCAGCACCCTGGCCGAACTCAACCAGTGGGCCGGCCCCGCCGATACCGAGGAAGCCAGCCGCTACACCGAGTCGCGGCTAGACGAAGCGCGCTACCTGGCCCAAACCCTGCACTGGGAGCTGCAAGCGGCGCTGCATCAAGTTCAAAAAGAAATGGTTACTCGCCCAGTAGCGTGAGTAACAATGAGCGGCGGCCGCCGTGTTCGCGGTGCTCGCCCAGGTAGATACCCTGCCAGGTGCCCAGCGCCAGCCGCCCGTTCGCAACCGGAATGCTGACGCTGCTGCCCAGCAACGCGGCTTTTAGGTGGGCGGGCATGTCGTCGGGCCCTTCGGAGTTGTGGCGGAAATAGGGCGCATTTTCGGGAACCAAGCGCTGAAAGTATTGCTCGAAATCGTGGCGCACCGTTGGGTCCGCGTTTTCGTTGAGGCACAGGCTGGCCGAGGTGTGCTGAATGAACACGTGCAGCAGGCCTGCCTGCATCTGCGGCAGTTTCGGCAATTCTTGCAGCACGTAGTCGGTGATGAGATGAAAGCCCCGGCGCATGGCCGGAAGCTGGAAATGCTTTTGGTAAATCATAAGCGGGAACAAGTCTCGGAGCGCTGCCAAAGGTCTTGCTATAGCCTTTCAGATGTAATACTCCGAGAAGCGCAAGCGAAGCATAAATTGTGGCATGAAATCACAGGAATGGGTACGGGTATTTTGCCAGCTATTGATAGGTATGGGCGTAGTGGGTAAAAGTGGATTGCGTGCCCAGACCCGTCTTGAAATGTTGCGTTCTGTGAAGGCACCGGGGGTGGTGCCCGTACAAGACAGTCTCTTTATGGACGAAGCCGAGATATCTAATTTACATTGGATTGAGTACCTGCATTTCCTTCGCAAAGATTCTTCGCAAGCTTTTTACCAATCCCAGATGCCCGATACCACAGCCTTATCACATTGGCTGCGGACGCGTACCTCGAAGGACAGCATTGATAACTTGTACGGCAGGTATTATTTGCGCTACCCTGGGTTTCGCCATTTCCCAGTGGTAGGCATCACACATCAACAAGCTATAAATTATTGCCACTGGCGCACTGCGACCGTTAAAAAGGTCTCTCTGGAATCGGCGAATT
>NZ_DASVSI010000156.1:0-4210 GCF_036388155.1 Hymenobacter sp.
AACCCCCGCCCGCAAGCCCGCCCCCGCCCGCCCCGCGCCAAAACCGGCCCCCAAAGCCACGCCGGCCTCCGCGCCTTCGGCCGAGCCGGAAGTTCCCACGCTGCAAGAGGCCCTTGGCATCAACGTGGGCATGGTGGAGCGGCCCCTGGTGGTAAACCTGGGCCTGGGCGTGGGCAATGATTTTGGCTACGGATTTGGCCAGGACCTGGAGTCCACGCCCGCGCTGACGCTGTCGGTCGACAAAACCATTATTGAGGGCGTTGGGCCGGGCGCCATCAGCGTAGGCGGGCTGGTGGGCTACCAAAATTTCCGCTACAACTACCCCGGCACCGACTTCAAAGCCACCTGGAACCACATTGTGGTGCTGGCGCGCGGGGCGTACCACTACAATTTCACCGAAGACCCCCGGCTCGATACGTACGGCGGCGTAAGCCTGGGCTTGCGGGCGGTGACCTACAAAAACACCTTCCTTGACAGCACACCCGCCGACGAACCCGACGATTACGGCGGCCTCTCAGTAGCGCCGGGCATCTTCGTGGGCGGCCGCTATTTCCTCACCGACCACCTCGGCGCCTTTGCCGAGCTGGGCTACGACATGAGCTACCTCAAATTTGGGTTGACAGCTCGATTCTAAACAAGTAGCCGGTATCGCGAGCAGCAAGTCACGAGTCGGCCAAAAGCGACTGCGCCCTTTGCCGAGCTCACCTCCCCCGGTTGCTCGGCCTGCTCGGTTGCCTGGCCATTTTACCCTTGCTCTGCCAGCACCTCACCTCAACAAAAAGCCCGGCCGCAATTGCTTGCAGCCGGGCTTTTTTTAGCTATAACGAAGGCGAAAGGTTAGTCTTTCGGCTTGATTTTCGTTTTGTTGCGCTTGTCTTTCACCTTGGCATCCGTCGTTACCGTTTGGGTGGCGGGGGCCGGAGTTACCACCGTCGTGGTTGAGGCGGGCTCTACCGTGGTCGTGGTCGACTCGGTGGTGGTGCTAGTGGCTGGGGTGGCGGTAGCAGGCGCGGCCGGAGTAGCCGGAGTGGCAGGCGTAGCTGGCGTTACCGTGGTCTGCTTGGTCGTGGTGGTGCTGGTTTGAGCACTGGCCGAGTAGGCACCTGCGCCAATCAAAACGGCAAGTAGAACGAGTTGCTTTTTCATAGAAACTAAAAGAAAAAGGTGAGCATTGAGTCGACGCAAAGAAAACGCGACCGTTGAGTTGCCTTTGACGGAGTCGCTGAAAAAGAGTTGTAAAATGCCGCCTTATTGTTCAGACATTTTTTGGTCCTGGCACTTGCCGGAGTCTTTGGCGGAGTTTCGCTTCCTAAGTAGTGGGCACGGAATTTCCTTTCACCGGGCGACGCTGGTCCGTCTTTAGTGCGCTTCTTCCGCTGGAAACTCCAATTGAAACACCGTGCCAGCGCCCACCGTCGACTGCACGTTAATGCTGCCGCGGTGCAGGTGCATTATCTGCTTGGCCAGACTTAGGCCAATGCCCGTGCCGCCCTTGCGGGTGGTGAAAAAGGGAATGAAGATGCTGTCCAGCAGCTCGGGCGGAATGCCCATGCCATTGTCGGCCAGGTCGATAACCACCCGGCCAGATTCGAGCCGGTGGGCGCGCAGCCGCAGCCGGGGCCGCGGGGTGGTGGCCACCGCGAAGGCCGCGTTGAGCACCAAGTTGATGAGCACTTGCTCCATGAGGCGCGAGTCGACTTGCAGGCAGAGGTCGGCGGGCTCAACCGAATTTTCCAATTCAATGCCGGCCTCGGCCAACTGCGCGCTCATCAGCCCCCGGATGCTGGCGAACATCTCCTGCACGTACACCGTGGTGAGCAGCGGCGTGCCAATGGTGCTGAAGTCGCGGTACACCTGCGCAAACCGCAGCAGGCCCTCGCTGCGGTGCTGAATGATGCCAATGCCCTCCACTACGTCGTCGAGCAGGTCGCGCTCGGGCTGCGCCAGCGCGGCCTGTTCCACCTCACGCCGCAAGTCGCGGCGCAGCGAGTCGGCCAGCGAGGCAATGGGCGCCACCGAATTCATGATTTCGTGCGTCATCACGCGCAGCAGCTTTTGCCAGGCCTCGGTTTCGGTTTCATCCAGGGTGTGGCTCACGTTTTTGAAGGCCACCAGCGTGAACTCGCGCCCCTGCAGCCGGAACTGCGTGGCCGACAGCAAGAGCTGCATGGTCTGGCCGCCCACGGTGAGCTTGACCACCGTCGACACGCCGGGCTGCAACTCCCCAATGGCGTCGTGCAGCACCGGGTAGCGCTTTTGCAGCGTGGCCATGCTCTTCAGGTAAGGCAGTTCCAGGGTCCGCTTAAACGACTCGTTGATGGACTCCACCTTGCCGGTCTCGTCGTAGGAAATAATGCCCGTATCGATGAGTTCCAGCACCGTTTGCAGGTAGGTAAACTGGGCCTCGCGCTCGGCGCTAAGCTGCCGGAACGTGGCACTGAGCTGGTTGAACACGGCGTGCAGGGGCCGCAGCGACCGGTCGGGGTGCGCCTCGTTGTAGTGCTGCGAAAAGTCGCGGTACTTCACGGCCAGCAGGAAATTGGCCAGCGCCTGCGTGCCGCGCGTGATGTGCCGGCCCAGCTCCCACACCGCGCCGGCAATGAACAATACCGTCAGCACCAGCAGGCCGAATTTACCGTGCTCCAGGGCGCGTTCAGCAGCGTACAGCAAGCCCAGCAGCAACAGCAGCCGCAGCACTATTCCAACTTCCAGGCGCTTAGAGGTCATGCTTCTCGAGCCGCCGGTACAGCGCCGTGCGGGTGAGGCCCAGTTCCTTGGCGGCTTTGGTGATGTTACCGTTGTGCCGCTCAATCACGCGCAAGATGGTGCTTCTCTCCACAGCGCTGAGCTGCAGCGGGCCTTCAGGTTCCGCTGCTGTCGCTACGGCCGCGCCCACCGTTTCCATGGCTGAGAAATGAAAATCCTGCGGGCGCAGCACGTCGCCTTCGGCCAGAATGATGGCGCGCTCCACGGCGTGCTGCAGCTCACGCACGTTGCCGGGCCAGGGGTGCTCGCGCAGCTTCTGCAGCGTGGCCGGGTGGAAGGCGGGCGTGGCCTTGCGGTTGCGGGCGGCATACACACCGGCAAAGTGCTGGGCTAGCAGCAGCACGTCGTCGCCGCGGGCCCGCAGGGGCGGCAGCGTGATTTCGACAGTGTTGAGGCGGTAAATGAGGTCTTTTCGGAACTGCTGCTGGGCGGCTAGTTCGTAGAGCGGAGCGTTGGTGGCTGACACCAGCCGGATGTCGACCGGTACCGGCGTGTTGCTGCCCACCGGAATCACCTGGCGGTTTTGCAGGGCCGTGAGCAGCTTGGCTTGCTGGGCCAGCGAAATGTTGCCGATTTCATCCAGAAAAAGGGTGCCCCCAGAAGCCGCGGCAAACCGGCCCTGCCGGTCCTCGCGGGCATCGGTGAAGGCGCCCTTTTTATGCCCAAATAGCTCGCTCTCAAAAATACCCTCGCTCATGGCCGCCAGGTCGGCCGTGACGAAGGGCTTATTCACCCGAAAAGACTTTTGGTGCAGGGCTTTGGCCACCAGTTCTTTGCCGGTGCCGTTTTCGCCAAGCAGCAATACGTTGGCTTCGGTGGGAGCTACTTTCTCGATTTTGTGAAACACCTCCTGCATGGCCTCTGACTCCCCGAGCAGCTCAAATTCGGCGAAGGAGGTGGGGCGGCGCGGGGCGGCGGGTGCAGCGGTTGCCTTGCCGGCTTCTTTGGGCGCCAGGGCCGCGGCCAGGGTTTCCAGCAATTGGGCGTTGTGCCAGGGCTTCACGATGAAGTCAGTGGCACCGGCTTTCAGCGACCGCACGGCCGTGCTGACTTCGCCGTGGGCGGTAATCATGATAACGGTGGCGGTGGGGTCCTTTTCGCGGATGCGCCCGAGCCAATACAGGCCCTCGTTGCCACTGCCGAGGGTGCTTTTGTAGTTCATGTCCAGGAAAATCACGTCGAAGCGCTGCTTGCTCAGCAGGGAAAGCAGCAGCTCGGGGTTCTTTTCGGTCACCACTTCCTGCACTTCGGGCTTGAGCAGCATGCGCATGGCAAAGAGGACGTCCGTGTCGTCATCGACCACCAAAATGCGCGCTTTTTTCAGAATCATGAACTTGGTAAAACTAATCAAACGGCGGGCGAATGCCCCGTATCCGGCGCGCGGCGCGGACAGTAGCGCGAACTTTGTAGTTCGCGTCCCGAACGATACCCAAACGGCGCGGGG
>NZ_DASVSI010000157.1:0-37053 GCF_036388155.1 Hymenobacter sp.
GTTTGCCCACTTTGTTGCTGTTGGAGAATGGCCACGATTTGCGCTTCGCTGAATCGACTCTTTTTCATAAGGGTGAATTGAAGGTGAGAAAATTACGCCTTTCTCTACTTTCAATTGGCCTACTTTCAGGGGAAGCTTACAAAGGCAGCAAACTGGCTGGGTCAGCCTGGACTTGCGGGCCTACAACATACACCTGAGCAAAGGCCAGACTATCGCGGCAGGCATCCAGTGGCTGCAGGGCGAAAAACTGGACCCCAAAAGTGGTGCACTCAGCGGGCCGGGCGCCTTTCCATCGATAGGCCACCGCGTGCTCGTGCGCGACAAGAGCGAGGCAGAGTGGCGGAGCCTCCCAGTTAATGTGAGCATGTACCTGGCCGTACAACAGCACGACTAACGGTCAAGCAACACTCCATAAAAAGCCCCGGCGCCAGCGCGCCGGGGCTTCTTTCGTACCTTTGCCCGGTCAAATTCCCACCCGCTACTCCCCTGCTCATGCAAGCTCCCGTTGCGCCCTATAAGCCTACTAACCACGTTCGCATTGTAACCGCCGCCGCGCTGTTCGACGGCCACGACGCGGCCATCAACATCATGCGCCGCATCATTCAGAGCAGCGGCGCGGAGGTTATTCACCTCGGGCACAACCGCTCGGTGCAGGAAATTGTGGATTGCGCCATTCAAGAGGATGCGCAGGCCATTGCCATCACCAGCTACCAGGGCGGGCACAATGAGTACTTCAAGTACATGCACGACCTGCTGAAGGAGCGTGGCGCGGGACACATCAAAATCTTTGGCGGCGGCGGCGGCGTGATTCTGCCCAGCGAGATTGAGGAGTTGATGGGCTACGGAATCACCCGCATCTACTCGCCGGATGACGGCCGGGCCATGGGTCTGCAAGGCATGATTAATGACCTGCTGGAGCATGCCGACTTTCCCACCGGCGCGAACCTGAATGGAGAAGCTAAGCACCTTATTGAAAAGGATGCACGCAGCATTGGACGCCTTATTTCAGCAGCAGAGAATTTCCCCGATGAGTTTCATCGGGTGAAGTCGCAGTTGTTAGTTGATAGTTATCAGTTGTCAGTTGTCAGCTCCGATACTACTCTAACAACTGACAACGAACAACCGACAACTAAAACCGCTCCTATTCTTGGCATCACGGGCACGGGTGGCGCGGGCAAGTCGTCGCTGGTGGATGAGCTGGTGCGGCGCTTTCTGATGGACTTCCCGGACAAGACCATTGCCATTATTTCCGTCGACCCCAGCAAGCGCAAGACCGGCGGGGCGCTGCTCGGCGACCGAATTCGGATGAATGCTATCAACTCGCCGCGGGTATACATGCGCAGCCTGGCTACGCGCCAGAGCAACTTGGCCCTCTCCCGCTACGTGCAGGACGCCGTGGACGTGGTGAAGGCCGCCAACTACGACCTGATTATCCTCGAAACCTCGGGTATCGGACAGTCCGATACCGAAATCATAGAGCATTCTGACGCCAGCCTGTATGTGATGACGCCCGAGTACGGCGCGGCCACCCAGCTGGAGAAAATCGACATGCTCGATTTCGCCGACGTCATTGCCCTCAATAAGTTTGACAAGCGCGGCGCCCTCGACGCCCTGCGCGACGTGCGCAAGCAATACCAGCGCAACCACGGCCTGTGGGACCAGCCCACGGACGAAATGCCGGTGTTCGGCACGATAGCATCGCAGTTCAACGACCCCGGCATGAATCGCCTCTACCGGGCCGTGCTGAAGATGCTGGAAACCAAAACCGGTGCTACGTTTGCCTCCAGCCTCGAAACCACGGTGGAGGATTCGGAAAAGATTTACATCATCCCGCCGCACCGCACGCGCTACCTCTCCGAGATTGCCGAAACCAACCGCGCCTATGACCTGCGGGTGCGCGAGCAGGCTAAGATTGCAGAAATAGCCGGCGCCTTTGCCAAGCTGGAAGAGCACTACCGCACCGAGAAAAAGGACGGCGACAGCACGGTGGAGGAGTTCAGCAAGAACAAGCAAACCCAGCTTCGCCGCCTCGACGCCGACAGCCAAGCCATTCTGGAAAACTGGGAAAACACCCTGCAGAACTACCGCAATCCGGAGTACGTGTACTCGGTGCGCGGCAAGGAAATCCGGGTGCAGACCCACAGCAAGTCGCTGTCGGGCAACATGATTCCGAAGGTGGCCACGCCGCGCTACACCGGCTGGGGCGACCGCCTGCGCTGGGCCATGCAGGAGAACTTCCCCGGCGAATTCCCCTACACGGCCGGCGTGTTCCCCTTCAAGCGCGAGGGCGAAGACCCGACGCGGATGTTTGCCGGCGAGGGCGGCCCGGAACGCACCAACCGCCGCTTCCACTACGTGAGCATGGGCCTGCCCGCCAAGCGCCTGAGCACGGCCTTTGACTCGGTGACGCTCTACGGCGAAAACCCCGACCTGCGGCCCGACATTTATGGCAAAATCGGCAACTCGGGCGTGAGCGTTGCCTGCCTCGACGATGCGAAGAAGCTGTACTCCGGCTTCAACCTGGCCAGCCCTACCACGTCGGTTTCGATGACCATCAACGGCCCGGCTGCCCATCTGGCTGCGTTTTTCATGAACGCCGCCATCGACCAGCAGTGCGAGTTGTACATCAAGGAAAACGGTCTGGAAGCAGAAGTTGACGCTAAAATCGACCAGATTTACGCGGAGAAAAACCTCACCCGGCCCCGCTACCAGGGCGAATTGCCGGACGGCAACGACGGCCTGGGCCTGCTGCTGCTCGGCGTGACCGGCGACCAGGTTTTGCCCGCCGACGTGTACGCCACCATCAAGGCGCGGACGCTGACGCAGGTGCGCGGCACCGTGCAGGCCGATATTCTGAAGGAAGACCAAGCCCAGAACACCTGCATTTTCAGCACCGAGTTTGCCCTGCGCCTGATGGGCGACGTGCAGGAATATTTCATCCAGCAGAAGGTTAGAAACTTCTACTCCGTATCCATCTCCGGCTACCACATTGCCGAGGCCGGCGCCAACCCGATTACGCAGCTGGCCCTGACGCTGAGCAACGGCTTCACGTTTGTGGAATATTACGTGAGCCGGGGCATGAGCGTGAACGATTTCGCGCCGAACCTGAGCTTCTTCTTCTCCAACGGCATCGACCCGGAGTACGCCGTGATTGGGCGGGTGGCGCGCCGCATCTGGGCCAAGGCCATGAAACTGAAGTACGGCGCCGATGCCCGCAGCCAGATGCTGAAGTACCACATCCAGACCTCGGGCCGCAGCCTGCACGCCCAGGAAATCGACTTCAACGACATCCGCACCACGTTGCAGGCGCTGTACGCCATCTACGACAACTGCAACTCGCTGCACACCAACGCCTACGACGAGGCCATCACCACGCCCACCGAGGAATCGGTGCGCCGGGCCATGGCCATTCAGCTCATCATCAACCGCGAGCTGGGGCTGGCCAAGAACGAAAACCCGCTGCAAGGCTCCTTCATCATCGAGGAGCTGACCGACCTGGTGGAAGAGGCCGTGCTGCTCGAATTCGACCGCATCACGGAGCGCGGCGGCGTGCTCGGGGCCATGGAAACCATGTACCAGCGCGGCAAAATCCAGGAGGAAAGCATGCACTACGAGATGCTGAAGCACACCGGCGAGTACCCCATCATCGGGGTAAATACCTTCCTCTCGTCGAAGGGCTCGCCCACGGTGGTGCCGGCCGAAGTCATCCGGGCCACGGAGGAGGAAAAGCAGTACCAAATCGACATGCTCACCCTGCTGCACCAGCGCAACGCCGAGCAGGCCCCGGCGCGTCTCAAGCAGCTCCAGCAAGTAGCAGTGGCCAACGGCAACCTCTTTGCCGAGCTGATGGAAACGGTGAAGTACTGCTCGCTCGGGCAGATTACGAATGCGCTGTTTGAGGTCGGCGGGCAGTACCGGCGCAATATGTAGGGGCTGCGTCTATATATTGATTGGATAAGCTTGTCCCATCTCAAGCAATAACGGTTTCATAAGCAGTGCAAGAACCTTTGTACTGCTTATGAAACCGTTATACATTTATTTCCTTTTACAAAGCTCTATTTCCATCGAAAATGAATACTGTTGCCAAGGGAGACGCTTTTGAGAAAAGGTCATTGAGCATCATCAAGAACATGATAGAGGCGAAGAGGATTGCTGTCATGGAAAATGCTTATAGCATACATGAAAAGAAACCATATTATTCTCATGATAGAAAAGGCAATATCATTTTCGATTTAACAATAGAAGTTAAGCCCCCTGAGGCAGACAGATTTTCTATCATATACATTATAGAATGCAAAGATTACAAAACCCCTGTATCAATAGATAAGCTGGAAGCATTCTGTAGCAAGATAGAACAGGTTGCGCCTCGCAACTCGAAGGCTATTTTTATTACATCAAGCCGATTTCAAAAATCGGCAAAAAATTATGCAGAATCAAAAGGTGTAATGCTGGTTGGTGTAGAGAATGACAATAGTTATAACATCATGCTTTACAAAATCCCAAAAACTGATGGCGGCATAAAATTTTTCAACAAAGACGAACATAAACTTAGCCAAGGAGAAGAGTATTTAGAAAAAGATATAGACACCACTCTTCTTGAAGGATTGAAAAGTATAAAGAATGTCCCTAACAATATTAGCCAACACTCTAAAGAAGACATAGAGTCAATCGCCAATGAAATTCTAGATGAAATTGATAGCAGCATACTGACAGAGGGAAATGATTTGTCAATTGAAAAGATGGCTAACTATGTAAACAAAGCTCTTAGATTAAAAGTGAAGAATACTACCCAACCAGATATACTAGGTTGCTTCAACCAGAAGGACGGTGTAATTCAAGTCAATCATAAACTAGCTGAAAGCAGACGCTACAAGTTCGTCTTAGCGCATGAGATAGGCCACTGCATCATCCATGACGGGGTTATCATAGAAAGCGAATTAGTGAACGTAATGCCTGATTCAGAATACAATTTTAAAACAAACCGCAATGAGCTACAGAATGATAAGAATTGGATAGAATGGCAAGCCAACTACTTTGCTGTTTGCCTCACTATGCCCAAGTATGTTTTCATAGCTAAGCTTCTCCATTTTCAACAGTTACTAAACCTTCGAGAAGGAAAAATCTATGTTGATGACCAGGCAGACAATGTTAAGGACTTTGTTAAAATCACAAATAAAATGTCCCAATATTTTCTACTATCTAAAACATGCATAATAAACAGGCTAAAGGAGTTGGATATGTTAGTTGACAACTCGCGAATGAAATCTATAGGTCACATTATGCACGAATATCAAAGCAAGTTCTTTTTTTAATTGAAATTTCCCCGACCTGTTAAACGCAGCACCAAGACACACAAAGCTTCAGCAGTGGCGTTGAGAGGCGCCAAGGGCACTGGGGCGGGCGCAGGGGCCCGCCGGGCGCGGCGCTAAGAGACTCCAAGCTTCGGTAACATCAGGGTGCATCAGTTTTCCCGGAATCTTTGCATCTTTGCGCAACTTCCGGCGGCTGGGCACAGTTACAGCCCAAGGCAGGAAGGACTTGCGTCCCTCCTGCTGGCTACGGTTAGTGATGCAGCAGCACGTAAGTGCCCGCTGCTAACACCAGCCACCGACCAAACTGCGTGAGCAGTTTAACCGGGAGCCTGACGACGATTACTACGTAATCACCGTCGCTGTTTGGTTTGTTCTCCATCGTCTTCAATGTAATGGGAGGGACAAATCACCCACTTCTCGAAGCCCGTGGTGCCAGCCACGGGCTTCGCTCGTTTCAGCCGAAGCCAAATTGAGCACCGTGGTTGGCGGGAGACTACCGCACAGTACAGCAAAGCTACTCCGCAACTACTGGAAACGGCAACGTCGGCGCCACCTTCGCGCAAGCTGGACGCAACTCCAAGACACACTAAGCTTCCTCAGCGGCTTCGAGAGGCGCTAAGGGCACTGGGGCCGGCGCAGGGGGCAGTTGGGCGCGGCGCTGAGAGCACTAAGCTTCGGCAGCGGCGGTGGGGATGGCTACCGTATCAGCATCGTCTTGAATCGTATCACATGAAGCCTTGAACCAACTGAAGTCAGCTCAAGTTGTCTGATTGGACTACTCCGCTTACCTTTGGCGTATGCCAAAAAAGCGTAGCCTGTTCTTCTTCAAAGACTACTTCCGCGACTTTTACAAAGCCCAAACCGACAAAGTCAAAAAGAAGATTTTGTGGACGCTCCGCGTAGTAGAGGACCTAGACCAGATTCCTGAAACTTACTTCAAGCACCTCACCGGCTCCGATGACTTATACGAAATCAGGGTGCAGGTGGGCAGCGACATTTTCCGCATCTTCTGCTTCTTTGATAAAGGCAACGTGGTGGTCATTGGCCACGGTTTTGCAAAAAAGTCGCAGAAAACGCCTAAGTCTGAGTTGGACCGGGCGCACAAAATCAAAGCTGAATATCATGAAAACCAATAAGAACCTTACTAGCCTCAGCGATTTCATCGACCAGGAGCACGGCCCCAAAGGAACAAAGCAACGCGAGGAGTTTGAAGCGGGCTACGAAGCATTTAAACTCGGAGCAATGCTACAGCAGGCCCGCCAGGCCAAAGGCCTCACGCAGGCCCAACTGGCTGAGTTGGCTGGCACCGACAAGTCGTATATCTCGAAGCTGGAAAAGGATTTGAAGGATGTGCGGCTATCTACTTTACAGCGCATCATTGCAGAAGGCTTGGGCGGTCATCTGGAGTTTTCTATCAAATTTTAGTTTCTCTAGCGCATTTCCAAGTCCCCCCGCTTCGGCAGCAGCAGTGGGCGCGGGGTATTAGGCAGCTTTCTTGGCTGGTCCTAGGTGGACTACCCGCGCGTGGCGGGGCAGCGGCGCGGCGGGCACGGCCAATTCATAGGGCCGGTTGAAAGCTTCTTGTGACACTTGGAAGTAGCCGTGAGGCGGAGCGTGCCGGAGGCGCATCGGGGCTTCCAGCATTTCCAGCAAGTGGCCGTGGTTTTGACGGATGTGCAATGAGTTGGCTCTCCCCCAACTTCAGGGCTGGCCATTGCCTTAGGCCTGCATCACGGCACGTTGCCATTGAGCTTCCTCGCAATTAATGGGTGACATCATCACAGAACTTTAGATGTGCACGGTCTTCTTCCGTATTGATGAATTTTTTACAATGCATAAGTATAAAAATACTAAAACTCGCAATTAAATACCTATAAAAATGAAATTATTATCGGTTATTTGAGAATTACTAATATACTTGCCTCATACCAAAGGGTTAATATTTCACCAACTAATCTTCATTGGACCTATGAGCAAGCGTCGTACATCCCTTCTCCCGCTGTCGGCAGGCATCAGCACATTTTCCTCATTGACGGGTTGCAGCAAAGACTAGGAGTCGGCAGTGCCGCAAGTGGTGGCTAGCAGCCAAGACGCCAAGGTGGAACTGGCCTACCCCAACGAAACTGGCCAGAGCCAGACCGGTAAGTTAGGCAGCGAGGCCATTGAGTACCGCAAAATCAACGGCGATAACGTGTACGAAGGCGACATTTTGCTCACCGACGCGCAAGTAGCCACCGGCGGTCCCCACACCGAGAGTGCCGGCCGCACTTCGGGCAAGTGGCCTTCCGCCGTCGTGTACTACACCATCGACCCGGCCCTGCCCAACCAAGCGCGCGTCACCGACGCCATTGCCCAATTGGCAGGCCAACACGGCTATCCGATTCGTAAAGCGCACGACTCAGGCCAACTACGTGACCTTCCGGGTCGGCTCGGGCTGCTCGTCGAATATCGGCATGATAGGCGGCCGCCAGTACATGAACCTGGCCTCGGGCTGCACCACCGGCAACAACATTCACGAAATCGGCCATGCCCTGCCTGGGCCTTTTCCGCGAGCAAACTCGCAACGACCGCGACACCTACGTGAATATCCTGACGCAGAACATTCAATCGGGCTACGAAAACAACTTCGTGCGGTATTCCACCTCGGGCTACAGCGGGGCCGATTTCGGCGCCCTCGATTTCGGCTCCATCATGATGTACGGCTCGTTTTCCTTCTCTTCAAACGGCCAGCCCACCATCACCAAGAAAGATGGCTCCACCTTCAACATTCAGCGCAGCGGCCTTTCTACCGGCGACAAGAGTGGCATTGACATCATGTACTAACCGTAGCGTTTGAACTTCGCGCCGGGAATGCTTTGCGCATACTGTTCATGAACCTTGGTGAAAGACTTTCTCGGGTTTGTCTTGGCAACATTCACGCTTCGCTAAACGACAGGGCACCCACACCGGGTGCCCTGTTTTGTTTGTTGGGGCGGCTGGGACGGGCCGCCACGCAGCGGCAGTCTGAAGTTTCTGCGATAGAACCCCTTGTAATTATTACCTCATGGTAAACATTGCCATTCTACTTAGCCTGCTGCTCTTCTATATTTTGCCGGGGGTGTTTGCACTGCGGTTTTTGTTTCTGTTACTGTCAGCCAAAAACTCAGCAACAAGGCGCAAAGCCGCCGTTGGCTTCGTTGCGCTGGCAGCTTTACTAATCTTCTTTGTTTTTAGGAAACAGCAACTCGATAAGGACCGGGAGCAGGACAAACTGGGTACTTACTACCTCACCCACTATCCCAACTGTCGACCTTGTGAGTTAGAGTTGCGAGAAAATAACACTTTCGTGGTGCGACAGTACAACGCCATTCGGGCAACCGGCCGCTGGCGCTTCGAAAGCGGCCAAGACTATTGGATTACTTACCTAAATGAACACGACCAGTTGGGAAGCGGGAAATATCAGTATACAGAGTACCGCTTGAAGCATGGGCGGCGCTAGTCCCGCGCACGCGGGCCCACCGGGCGTGGCTCCCAGTCACTCTAAACTTCGATAGCGGTAGGGACGCAGGCGCGTTTTTGCTCGCAGCGCACGCGAACCAATGGCCACTAACCCCAGCAGTTGAGTAAAATAGGTAAACTTGTGGCTTCGTTATCAACAACCTGACGCATGAAGCAGCTATTCACCGCCATTAGAATGCAACACATAGGCTGGGGGCTTGCCCTGCTTCCTTTGCTGGCCGGATGCGACGCGCTGCTTGGCAAGGAGGTAGCCCGACTGCCCATCAATGAGCTTAGCACGACCGGGCACGAAGTGGTAAAGGAGGCGACGGTGCAGCTGCAAAAAGACGACAAAGTCGCGCTGTGGTCGGATATGGACCTGGCTTACGAAGGCGACTCTCCGGTCCGGTTTCGAGTCCAGGTGATAAAGGATGGAGCCCCGTTCAAAGAACTGCAGATTGACCCAACGGAGAAAAACGTCACCATTGGCGAGGTAAAAACGAATGTCAACGGAAGCGTGAATTGGAGCTTTAGTGGCAAGAATGCCGAATTGGTGGTCCCAGCCGCGGGAAGCTACACCTTTAAAGCCATGCTGGTGGCGTCGGCGAATCCGTCTTTGCGCGTGACCAAAGCGGAGCTGGTACTCAAAAAATGATTCCTAATGTCCACCCCGGCTTGGTTTCGACTATGTTGCGAGCGGGGTATGAACGCGCGCGGCGCTATGGCATGGCCAGATTCGGCGGCGAGCGAGAGAGCTATTGTATCAGTATCTTCTTGAATCGCATCAGGACACGGGCACCCTCTTCGCCAAGCCGGTGAAAAAGGGAAAACATTGCACGTACAGGCAGATTACGAATGCGCCATTTGATGTCGGTGGGCAGTACTGGCGGAAAATGTGAATTTAAACTTGGTTATACCCTGCACTATGGAGCGAGAAGAAATACTGGTCCGCTTTGCTGACTTGCGCCGATTGGCAAGCTCAATCCCAGACTTTGTGGCCGATAAGTTGGGGGGTGATGGTAGACCGACTTTCCAAGCAGCTATTGAAGATGACTTCGGAATGGTGGGACTCGATACCGAAAGCCTGTTACTTGAGTTCGGTGAAACCTATCGGGTTGACCTGACCCGGTTCGATTTCACGGGCTGCATCAGCCCCGAACCTCTTGGTAATCCATTAATTGTGGTGCTGATACCGCCCTACGTGGCACTGTTTGCATTGGCTTGGGTGACAAATGCAGTAGCGGCTTTGTGCCACGCGCCATTCAGTTTGTCAAAAGCTCGACTTATGTTAAAAGCCGGGATTGGCGACCCAGCAACTATTGCGAGAGAACTGCTTTTTCCGCCGTTGCGGCCCCGACCCGCCGCTCAAATTCTGACGGTAGGCGACTTGGTGGCTTCCGCAGCTACAGGATACTTTGTAAAGCGTGAAAAGGTGCGTTTTGTGTTAGCCCACTAGGTCCTGCACATTGCCCTGGCCGGGCTACTATCCCTCCGGCAGCCTGCCTACCCCACTTCAGGGTGCAAATGTTGTGCGTAACGGGGCACCGCACACGTGGGTGAGCCGGGAGCGGCTCCAGAACACGCTACGATTCGGCACCGAGCACACGGGGGTGCGGTTCCAACAACTACTCTGTTTACGTGCATTGAATGCACCGTTGGGCCTAATGCGGTAAACCTGCTTACGTTTGCCTGATTCCTAACCAGCCTTTTCCGTCTTAGCAGCTATGAAAAACGTCATTCCGTTGTTGTCGGCAATCCTTGGCACCCTCCTCCTGGAGAGCTGCACGGAAAACAAAGCACCCGCAGCCGCCACGGATACTGCCGCATCCCCTGGCGCGATGGCGGCTGAGGATACCGCCCGCGTAAGTGGCCGGCCCTGCGACATCAAGCTAGCGGGCATCCACTTCACCAAGGCCGTGAATGGGGCCGATACCCTAACCACCACCGATGCGCAAGGCGGGATGGATTTTCGGGTGGGTGCGAAGAAGGACTTTTTCTGCGACCCGAATGACAATAAGCTGTCGAACAACACGGCCCCTATCCTACTGGCCCAGGTCGATAATTCCAAGCCATTCACGCTGGTGGCCAAGGTGACGCCCGGCTTCACAGCAAAAGGCACGTACAACGCCGGCGTTCTGTATCTGTACGTGAATGACCGGCGCTGGCAAAAGCACTGCTTCGAGCAGGACGAGCGCGGCAACCACCGCATTGTATCGGTGCGCACCGTGGGCACGTCCGATGACAACAACCACGACGTAGTGACCGGCCCCACGGCGTACATGAAAATCTCCTCGGACACCCGCACGGTGGCCAGCTACTATTCGCTCGACCAGAAAACCTGGCAGTTGGTACGCCTCTACAAAAACGACTACCCCGCCACGCTATGGGCCGGCGTGAGCGCACAATGCCCCGTCGACACGGGAACCACTAGCCGTTTCGAAGGCATCAGCCTGACGCAAAACAGCGTGAAGGATTTCCGGATGGGCAATTAGCAAACCGCCCCTTAGCCTGTCATCGAACCGGCGTTTTTCCACTTACGGATAGCAGGGGTTCGTGCTTGAGTGACGCCGCCTGCGCTGGCATACTGCCGCTGCTGGGTGACCCTTCCCGGTTCCAAAGTGGCGTTTAGATGCTCATACGTGGCGCTAGAACATGTTAACTATCCGTGCATCGCTGAGTTTAGGCTTGAACAATTTTTCGGGATGAAATGGGTTTGAAAAACCCGCCTGCTGCGCCGTTCACTACCTATATGAATCTCCTCAAAAACTTTCTCCTGCTCTGTTTGCTAACAGGCTTTGTTGCCTGCAGTCGCGACTCGGCTCAGCAGGTGCAGCTAGAGGGTCAGACCACTGAAAATGGGCATCAGTATTCGGTGTTTCATCGCCGAAACCTTTCTGTTCGGGTAATGACTAGCCGTCCGGTTGCGGCCAATAATAATTACCAATTGAGTGTGGCCGCGGCGTATACCGACTTGGACACCGACCAGCCCTTGGACTTACTGGTGTGCAATGGCCGCATGCTGCAACCCGCTGCCAAAGTGGGCTTTCTAGATGGCGTGTTGACCATTACCGGTGATAGTTGCTTCATCAGCCAAATTCCCAAAGGACAGTCTCCGCCCAGCACAGAACTAGAGAACGTTCGCAAACAGAAAGGCACACTGCTCTTGCAGGAATTGCTGGTTTTTCAGGGCCAGAACCTACGTCCGGCGGGTGGCAGCGTGTTTCAGCGCCGCGCCCTGGTTGAACTTGCCGACCACCGGTTTGCGGTGATTGAAAGCGTGGCCGATAATCTCACCATGCAGCAGTTTGCCGACGACCTGATTGAATTGGGCGCGCGCAATGCCTTGTACCTAGACATGGGCGACTGGGACGAAGGCTGGTACAAAACTGGCAGTCAAGTTGTCAAGCTGGGCAACCGGCGCACGGAAACAGCCCGGCAGTCGAACTGGCTGGTGTTTGCGCGGCAAGCCAGCTCAACCGAGTAATACGCCTTTCCGCTTAATTCCAGCCGCCACCCAGGGCCCGGTACACATTCACGGTGGCGTTGAGCTGCTGCATCTTGGTTTCGGTTAAGTCGAATCTCGACTCGAGGGCGTCGCGTTGGGTGAACAGGACTTCCGTGTAGTCGGCCCGCACGGAGCGGAAAAGGCTGTTGGAAATGCGCACCGACTGGGTGAGTGCCTGCACTTCCTTCACCTTGGCCTCGTAGCTCTTTTCTAGGTTGTCAATGTTGGAAAGCTGATTGGCCACTTCGATGTAGGCATTGAGTACGGTACGCTCGTAGTTGTACACGGCTTGGAGCTGGGCGGCGTTAGCGCTGGCATACAGCGCCTTGATGATATTGCGGTTTATCACCGGGGCAGCCAAGTCGTCAGCCAGCGAAGCCAGCATGGACTCCGGCGATTTCAGCAACAAGCCCGGCTTGAACGCCTCCATGCCAATGCCGGCCGCAATGCCCAGCGACGGATAGAAATTGGCCCGCGCCACCTGCACGTCGAGCTTGGCGGCCGTCAGTTGCTGTTCGGCCTGCCGAATGTCGGGCCGGTTGCTCAGCAGCTGTGCCGGCAGGCCGGCCTGCATGGCCTGCGGCACCAGCGCGTTGAACGATTCGTCGTTGCGGACCACGGGCTGCGGATACCGGCCCACCAAAAAGTTGATGTGGTTTTCCGTTTCGGTGATGCGCTGCTGAATGCTGTATTGCAGGGCCGTGGTGTGTTGAATCTGCGCCTCAAACCGCTTCACGGCCAGTTCCGTCAGGCGGGCAGCCTCCTTCTCCTGCCGGGCCACCGACAGCGCGTTGCTCTGTATGCCAATGTTTTGCTGCACGATGGCCAGCTGCGTATCGAGGGCCAACAGCTCGTAATACGAGGTCGCTACTTCGGCAATCAGGTTGGTCACCATGAAGTTTTTGCCTTCCACCGACGCTAAGTAGCGGTTTATGGCCGACTTGCGGGCATTCCGCAGCTTGTGCCAGATGTCGACTTCCCAGTTGGCAAACGCCCCCACCTGCACATTGCCCAGGGGGTCGGGGTTGCGCTTTTCCTCCTGAATGCGGATGGCTTCTTCCGTGGCGCCCTGCAGCGTGTAGCGGCCCGGGCGCTCCAGCTCGGTCCGCAGGCCCAGCCGCACCGAGGGCAGGTAGGCGCCGGTCCGGGCCTGGATTTCGTTGCGGGCAATGGCAATTTCCTGCGTGGTGATGTTCAGCTCCTGGTTGTGCTGCAGGGCCGTGTCAATCAGGGCGGCCAGGTTGGGGTCGGTAAAAAACTGCCGCCACTTTACGCGGGCGGTGTTAGTGCTGTCGGTGGTGGCGGTGCCGTAGCTGGCGGGCACGTTGCGGCTGGCGGTTTTTTGCACCAGCGCCGGGGTGGCGCAGCCCGCCACCGCCAACATCAAGCTAGCGGCGGTTAGGCCTTTATAAATTCGTTGCTTAAGCATAAGGCTCGGTTTCTTCAATTAACACGCGAGGCTCAACGCCTTCGAATACGGGGGACTCGTTTTCGTCCCGAATCAGTTTGTTGTCGCCGGCTAGGGTGCCGAAGAAGTAGTACAAGCCGGGGATGATAATCACCCCGAACACGGTGCCGAAAAGCATGCCGCCCAGGGCCGAGCTGCCAATGGTGCGGTTGCCAATGGCGCCCGCGCCGGTGGCCACCACCAGCGGAATGAGGCCGGCGATGAACGCGAACGACGTCATCAGAATGGGACGGAAACGCACCCGGGCACCTTCAATGGCCGCGTCGCGAACGGACATACCTTCCTCGTGTTTCAGGGCTGCGAATTCCACAATCAGTATCGCGTTTTTACCCAGCAGCCCGACCAGCATCACGAGGCTAACCTGCGCATAAATGTCATTGGCCAAGCCAAACATTTTGATGAACAGAAACGACCCGAAAACGCCCGCTACCAGCGAGAAAATAACGGCCAGCGGCAGCAGGAAGCTTTCGTACTGCGCGGCCAGCACCAAGTACACGAACAGCAGTACAATGGCGAAAATGATGACGGATTCATTGCCGCGCGACACTTCGTCTTTCGACAGGCCGCCCCAGTCGATGCCGTAGCCGTGGGGCAGGTCCTGAGCCACTTCCTGCACCGCCTTGATGGCCTCGCCCGAGCTAAAGCCCGGCGCGGCCCCGCCCCGAATGGAGCCGGTGGTGTACATGTTGTAGCGGTTAATTTCGTTGGCGCCCTGCGTCTTCACGATTTTCATGAAGGCCGAGAATGGCACCATTTCGCCCTTGTCGTTCTTGGCCCACATGTTCAGGATGTCCTCGGGCAGCTTGCGGTATTCGGGCGACGCCTGCACAAACACCTTGAAGAAGCGCTGGTACTTGATGAAGCCCAGCTCGTAGGTCGAGCCCACCAAGATGCTCAGCGTGTTCATGGCATTGCCAATGCTCACGCCCTTCTGCATGGCCAGCTCGTTGTCAATCTTGAGTTCGTACTGCGGGTAGTTGGCCGAGAAGAAGGTGAACACACCGGTCAGCTCCTTGCGCTTTTTCAGCTTGGCAATAAATTCGTTGTTCACCTTTTCCAAGGCCTTGTAGTCGCCAGAGTTGGTCTTGTCGAGCAGCTGCAGCTGAAAACCGCCCGCGGCCCCGTAGCCAGGCACGGCCGGCGGCTCAAAGAATTCGATGGTAGCGCCGGGAATCTCGTGGGCCTTCTTTTCCAGCTGCGCCACAATTTCAGCAATGGACTCTTTGCGCTCCGACCAGGGCTTCAAGTCAATCAGACAGGTACCGGCGTTGGAGCCGCGGCCTTCGGTGAGTACCTCGTAGCCGGCCAGGGTGGAAATGTTGGCGATGCCGGGCACGTCCTTGGCCAAGTCGCGCAGGTGCTGCGACACGGCGTTGGTTTGCTCCAGCGTGGTGCCGGGCGGCGTTTGCACAATGGCGTAAATCAGGCCCTGGTCTTCACTGGGGATAAAGCCGGCCGGCAACCGGGCCGTGATGGCCCAAATGCCCAGCCCGAAGGCCAGCAGCATGGCAAAGGTGATAAGCCGGTTGGCTACAATGCGCTCTAGCAGGCCGGTGTAGGCGTTGGTCAGCCGGTCAAAGCCCCGGTTGAACCAGTCGAAGAAGCGCTGCATGGGCGTTTTCTTCTTCGGTTGGCCGTGGTTGTTTTTCAGAATCATGGCGCAGAGCACCGGCGTCAGCGTGAGGGCCACAAGGCCCGAAATCACAATGGCCGTGGCCATGGTAATGGAGAACTGCCGGTAAAAAATACCCACTGGGCCGCTCATGAACGACACGGGGATGAACACGGCCGTCATCATGATGGTGATGGCGATGATGGCGCCGCTGATTTCGCCCACCACCTTGCGCACGGCGTTGTAGGGCGACAAATGCTCTTCCTCCATTTTGGCGTGCACGGCCTCAATCACCACAATGGCGTTGTCGACCACGATGCCAATGGAGAGCACCAGCGCAAAGAGCGTAATCATGTTGATGGTGAGCCCAAATGCCTGCATGGCTATGAACGAGCCCACCAACGACACCGGCACCGCAATGGCCGGAATCAGCGTGGAGCGCCAGTCGCCGAGGAACAGGGATACCACCAGGGCCACCAGAATGAAGGCGTCACGCAGGGTGTGAATCACGTTTTCAATCGAGGCGTCGAGGAAGTTCGACACGTCGTAGGTGATTTTGTAGTCCATGCCGGGCGGGAAGCTGGTTTTCTTCAGCTCTTCCAGCTTGGCCTTCACTTCCTTGATTACATCCGAGGCATTCGAGCCGTAGGTCTGCTTCAGCACGATAGCTGCTGAGGGGTACTGGTTCAGGTTGGAGTAGATGTCGTAGTACTCCGAGCCCAGCTCCACGTTGGCCACGTCTTTCAAGTGCAAGCTTTCGCCGTTGGCGTTGGCCTTCAGAATCACGTTCTTGTACTGCTCCACGTCGTTGAAGCGGCCCTGGTAGCTCAGCACGTATTCCAAGGACTGCGCCTGCTTGCCGTCGGAGCGGCCAATGCGGCCCGGCGAGCCAATGACGCTCTGCTCGTCCAGCGCCTTCATCACGTCATCGACCGAGATGTTGTAGGCCCGCATGCGGTCGGGTTTCAGCCACACGCGCATGGCGTACTGCCGGCTGCCGAGGATGCTGGCCCGGCCAATGCCGCCCAGGCGCTGCAGCTCGGGCAGCATGTTCACGCCGGCGAAGTTGAACAGGTACTTCATGTCCGTGTTCTTGTCTTTCGAATACAAGTTCACGTACATCAGCATGTTAGGCACCACGCGGTTTACCACCACGCCCTCGCGCTGCACCAGCAGCGGCAGGCGGTTGAGCACCTGCGCAATGCGGGTGTTCACGTTCACCACGGCCTGGTCGGGGTTGGTGCCCAGGTTGAAGACAATCTGGATGTTGGCTTCGCCAGCGCTCACGGCGTCGGAGGTCATGTATTTCATGCCCGGCACCCCGTTCACGGCCTGCTCCAGCGGAATCAGCACCGACTCGGTGAGCACCTTGGCGCTGGCCCCGGGGTACGAGGCGCTGACCATCACCAGCGGCGGCGAAATCTCGGGGAACTGCGAGGTGGGCAGCTGGAAGATGGCCAGCCCGCCCATGAGCAGGATGACGACCGAAATAACAATGGCAAATACTGGCCTGCGAATGAATTTACTAAACATATTCTGGCTGGTTATTTATTAGGAAAGGCCGATTTAAAGCCAATGGGCCGTCTGAAAACAGACCGTCATGCCGAGCGCAGCCGAGGCATCTCGCGTGCAGCACTAACCCAATCGACACAACGAAGCGAGCGAGATGCCTCGGCTGCGCTCGGCATGACGGTCTGTTTGGAGCTTGAGTCCTTACTCGCTGTACACTTTCAGATGCGAGATGACGGCCTGTGGGGCCTTGAAATCGTAGCTCACTTTGTCGCCGTCCTTCACCTTGCGCAGGCCTTCGAGCAAAATTCGGTCGTCGGCCGTGATGCCGGATTTGATGACGTACAGGTCGGGCATTTCCGAGGCGATGCCTACCTCCTGCTGGTGCACCACGTTCTTCTTGTCGACCACGAAAACGTACTTCTTCTCCAGCACTTCAAACGTGGCCTTCTGCGGTATCAGCAGGGCGTGCTTGAGCGGCACGGTCATCAGAATGTTGCCGGTTTCGCCGTTGCGGAGCAAGCCCTTGGGGTTGGGGAAAGTCGCCCGAAAGGCAATGTTGCCGGTTTCGTTGTTGAAATCCGCCTCAATGGTTTTGACCACGCCGGGGTACTGAAACACTTCGTTGTTGGCCAGCTTTAGCTGCACCTGGGTGGCGTTGTCGGCCGACTGCGCGTGGCTTTTATAGGCCAGGTATTCGGCTTCCGGCACGTTGAAATACACCCACATCTGGCTGTTGTCGGAGAGCGTGGTCAGCAGGTCGCCTTCGTCCACCAAGCTGCCCAATCGGGCCTGGAAATGGTCCATTATGCCATTAAAGGGCGCTTTGATGGACGTAAACTGCAAATGGGTTTGGGCGGTGGCCACCTCGGCTTGTGCCTTGTCGAATTTGGCGCGGGCCAGCGCCAGTTCGTTTTCCGAGACGATGTTGCTGTCGGCCAGGCTCTTCGTATTCCGGTACTCCATCCCGACGTAGTTGGCTTCGGCCTGCGACTTGCGCAAGTCGGCCTGATAGAGCAGGGGCTGAATTTGAAACATGGCCTGCCCCTTCTTCACGGCTTGGCCTTCGTCGACAAATATCTTTTGGAGGTAGCCCCGCTCCTGCGCCCGCACCTCGATGTGCTGCAGGGCATGGATTTGCGCGACGTACTCCTTGGTGATGGTGGTGTCCTTCACCAAGGCACTGGTGGCCAGCAGCTTGATTTGCGCTTCTTTTTCTTCTTGGTGCTTCGAGCAGCCGCTGGCGCAACACAGGAAGCATAAGCTCATGGGCATGAGCATCACCATTTTTTTCATAAAAAACGACGTTCGATGATAGGCGCTGGGCAACGCCTTGAGGAATTGAATCGGGGAATGGTGCTTCGCACGGACCGAAGCTGGTGGCACGGCCGTAGGCCGCTTTAGTAGGCTAGGCCGTTGTTCGGTTTAGTGGCGTTTCGAGGCGCCAACAACTCGCGTGGGCAGTCCGCGAAACCTAGTGCGGACACGCACTTGCCGGGCGGGTGGACTGACGTGTTCTGGTTGAGCTAGGCTCCGGCCGGAACGCGTCATTGGACAAGAGCAAAAGGGGCAGCGCCATGCTGTAGCTGGGTGGGCAACTTCAGGAAAAACGCAGGTGCCCGTCGGCTGGCCTTGCGTCGTAACTGGCACAAAACACGGGACGCCGCCATGAACAGTTTATGAAGCTAGCGAACAAATAAATTCAGCTAATCTTCATGATTTCAAGGTTTTTCACGCCCGCATTCGTCTAGTTACTCGCCTCTTTCATCGTCCGCCTCAAGCCTATTCAATGGGTCTCTTTCCGTCACGCCTGGCGCCACACGCGTAGCCGAATAAGACCATCGCCGAGCCCGGAAATAAGATGGCGCTTTTGGTAAAAGATGAACTGCTACTGGGCACTACTTTGAGAGCCGCCGATTTTCAATTTTCACACCCATTTCCCTTCCATGACCATCACCATTGCTCCAAATTCAGCCCATCCGCTCACGGTTTCGCGCCTGGGCTACGGCACCATGCGCCTCACCGGCCCCGACATTTGGGGCGAGCCGGCCAACCGCGCAGAGGCGCTCGAAATCCTGAAAACTGCGGTGGCTAGCGGCGTCAACTTCATCGACACCGCCGACTACTACGGCGAAGACGTGACCAATCGCCTCATCGCGGAGGCCCTACACCCCTACCCAGCCGACCTCGTCATTTGCACCAAAGTGGGCGCCACGCGCCGGCCCGACAAAAGCTGGGTGCCCTTCAACACGCCCGAAAACCTGCGCGCCAGCATCGACAACAACCTGCGCACCCTGAAGCAAGAACAGATTCAGCTGGTGCACTTGCGGCTGATGGGCCATGGCCCAGTGCCGCTGGAAGAGCAGCTCGGTGCCATGTTTGCGATGCAGCAAGCGGGTAAAATCCTGCACGTGGGCCTGAGCAACGTGACGCGGGCCGAGTTAGAAACCGGCCTGCAGCTGGGCCCCATTGCCACTGTGGAGAACATGTACAGCTACGCCCAGCGCACCACCGTGCAGCTGCCCCACGGTGCCAACCCCGGCGGCGAAGAAGTGCTCGATTTGTGCGAGCAGCACGGCATCCCGCTCATCCCCTTCTTTTCGCTGGTCCACGGCTTGCCCAAAGCGGGCAACAAGTTGGCCGAAGTAGCCCGGAAGCACGGCGTGACCGAAGCCCAGCTCAACATTGCCTGGCTGCTGCACAGGTCGCCCATGCTGCTGCCTATCCCGGGCACCTCGCAACTGGCGCACCTGCAGGAAAATTTGAAGGCGGCAGCAATCCAGCTGAGTGCCGAGGATATGGCTTTTTTGGGCTAGCCATTTAAGTTAAATCTTGGAATGGGTCTGCCCCGCTGCCGTGAAAAAAGCAGCGGGACAGACCCATGATTTTTGTATATTGATACTACAATTAATGAAGCAACTGTAGGATTGATTCACCCCACTTCACACCGCCATGCGACTCAGCTTTTGCCTGCTATTGTTGGTTTCAATTATCGGCTTAGAGCGTCCCGCCTGGGGGCAAGCAGCCGTCATAGCTGAAATTACGAAACTGGAAAACATGGAGCGCGAAGCCGTACTCAAACACGATACCGTGGCCCTACAGCGACTCTGGTCCAAGGATTTTGTGGTGAATAATCCACAGAATATGGTCTCCACTTACGCGCAAGTCATGAAGCGGCTTCGCACCGGGAAAATAGATTACACTTCGTTTGACCGCACCATCGAAAAGATTAGCGTGACCGGGGACGTGGCCGTCACAATGGGACAAGAAGTGCTGAAACCGGAAAACCTCACCGATAACACGGGCAAAACCGTAACTCGACGCTTCACCAACGTCTGGCTCCGCACCGGCGGAACCTGGCAGGCCATAGCGCGGCAAGCCACCGTTATTTCTGTCAAGTAGCGGGGCCGTTGCGTCCGGTATTGATGATTAGTAAGGCAACCTAAATGGATTCCATCGGTCCTGCTTCATTCCATTGGCATAGACTGAATGTGGCTAGCTGACCTTTTCTAAAGTTAGCCCGACCAATTTCGCGGAAGCAAAACGCGCGTATTTTCGCTGGATGAAACGCAGCATTTGGTATGGCATCGGCGCCTTGCTGCTTGCAGGGCCGGTGCAGGCACAATCCCTGGCGGGCGTCTGGCAGGGCGTAGAAACCGAAACCGGCGAAGAAGGCTACTGGCCGACCGAGATTCGCTTGCAGGGGGGGAAAGGTTCCAGCCTGTTTGGGGTACAGTACCAGGAAGTGGGGTTCAACCCGGGCATTTCGGTCACGTTTCAAATCAAGGCCACCCGCACCGCCACCGGCCTGCAACTGGAGCACGGCCCCAAGCTGGATGAAACCGGCAGCACCCGCGGCAGCTACTGGTGCGACGGCGCCATTACCTTCACCTACGACGCCGCCCTCGAAAAGCTGACCGGCCGGGCCACCTACCGCCCCAAGGGCACCTGCGACATGGGCGTGTTCACGCTCTACCGCATCAAGTTAAAATCGCCGGGCAAGGTGGCCGCCGGGGTCGAAAGCACCTTGCGGGTCTCGGGCCGCAACGTGCTCTGGTACGCCGACGCCGAGCTGAAGCAGCCCGTGGCCGTGGGCAACACCTACCGCACCAAACTCAGCAAAACCACCACCTTTTACCTCAAGCAAGGCTACTACCCCACCGCCCAAAGCTCCGTGGTGCCCATAACCGTTCAGGTCACGGGCACGCCGCCCAAAGTTGCGCCGCCCAAGCCCGCGCCCCCGGCGCCCACGGCGCGCCCCGACACGGCACGCCCGGCCCCCATTGTGTCGGCCAAGCCGGTGGTGCTGCCCACGGTGCTCTTCCGCGTGGGCACGCCGGAGCTGCTGCCCGAATCGAGCCCGGCCCTCGACCAGCTGGTGGCCGAGCTGAAGTCCCGCCCCGCGCTGAAAATCCGCGTAGCCGGCCACGCCGACCGCGTGGGCGAACCCGACAAAAACCAGGTGCTGTCCGAACAGCGGGCCGAAGCCGTGAAGGCCTACCTGGTGAAAGGCGGCATTGCCGCCGAGCGCATCAGTACCATCGGCTACGGCGATGCCCGCCCACTGCACGTTTCGCCCGACGCCCGCAACCGACGCGTCGAAGTGGAAGAAATGAAGTGACGGAAACATGCCGTTCCACCGGATTCGGAAGGCAATGGCGCATATTTGTGGGGCTTCTTAGCTCGTGGTTTTGGGGTCCGGGCACGGGTATGTAGCGCGGACTTTGTAGTCCGCGTCCCCGCACCGTTCAAGTCGTCCGGGTGTCCGCCGGGGACGCGGACTACAGAGTCCGCGCTACTGTTTAGTTCGTATTAAACCGCCGTAGTCCGCCGTATCAATCATGCCCGGGTCCCGGCCCACTCCTTCTGCTATTTGCAATTCCTTCTCCACATGCGCTTACGCTTCACCGTGGCCGTCGCCGCCACTTTCGGCTTGTTCGCTCAATCCCAGGCTGCCGCCCAAACGCCCACACCCTGGAACAGCAAGCAATGCGCCGTGGTGCTGACCTACGACGACGCCATCGACATTGACCTCGACATCGTAATTCCGGCGCTGGATTCCGTGAAGATGCGCGGCACGTTTTACCTCATTGGCTCGTCGCCGGTAGTGGCACGCCGAATGCCTGAATGGCGCCAGGCCGCCAAGCGCGGCCACGAGCTCGGCAACCACGCCCTGTTTCACCCCTGCGACGGCAGCCTGCCGGGCCGCGGCTTCGTGACGCCCGACAACGACCTGAGCAAGTACACCGTGAGCCGGGCCGTGAGTGAGGTGCGCGCCACCAACACCCTGCTACACGCCATCGACGGCAAAACCGCCCGCACTTTCGCCTATCCCTGCGGCGACCTCACCATTGGCAATGTGGCTTTCTACGACCAACTCAGGACCGATTTTGTGGCGGCACGCGGCGTTACGCCCGGCCTGCAAACGCCCGCCGAAATCAACCTGGACAACGTCGACAGCTACTCCATCAACGGGCAGTCGGGCGCCTACATGATAGACTTGGTCAAAAAAGCCCAACAGTCGCACACGCTGCTGGTGTTTCTGTTTCACGGCGTGGGCGGCGGGCACCCGCTAAATGTGGACTTGCCGGCGCACCGGCAGCTGCTCCGCTACCTCAAAGCCCACGAGCAAGACGTGTGGGTGGCACCAATGGCCGAAGTTGCCGCCAGGATTAAAACCCAGCAGCAAGCGGCCGCTCCCAGGAAATAGCGGCGTTCCAACTGCCCCATAAATCTGCTGCTGTGGGCCACAAGCCGCAGCTTTCTAGCGACGCGGCTAACTACCGCTATTTTTGCCGCATATGCCGCACCGCCATTTTCTAATTCACAAACCCTACGGCTACTTAAGTCAGTTTGTGGGCGAAGCCAAAAAGAAAAAGCTGGGCGAATTTTTCGACTTCCCGGAAGGCATCATGGCCATTGGTCGGCTCGATGAGGACAGCGAGGGCCTGCTCCTGCTCACCACCGACGGGCGCATGAGCGAGCTGGTTCGCAGCCGCAAGATTGAGAAGGAATACTACGCCCAAGTCGATGGGCTGATTGACGACGCGGCCCTCGCGCAGCTGCAGGCCGGGGTTGAAATCGGGATTCACAGCGTGAAATACCAGACCAGCCCCTGCGTGGCCCGCCGGCTCGACTTGGCACCGGCATTTGCCCCGCGCACCCGCAAAATCCGCGACGACCGGCACGGCCCCACCAGCTGGGTGTCCATCACGCTCACCGAAGGCAAGTACCGCCAAATCCGGAAAATGACCGCCGCAGTCGGCTTTCCCACGCTGCGCCTGGTGCGCGTGCGGGTGGGTGGCCTGCGGTTGGGCGAAATGCCGGCCGGCGCGGTGGTAGAAGTAGCCGATTTTGGCATCGGCGTGGACCAGCCCTAGCTATTTTAGGCAGAAAGCCGCTCTTGGGCTATTTCAGGTTGAACATAGCCTTCTGCTACGTCCTGCTGAGCGCAGCCGAAGCATCTCTACTGCGAGCGTAATTCATTTACTACTGCAACAGAGATGCTTCGACAAGCGGACGCCAGATGAGCAGGACGAACCACTAGCGGCGAAAATTTTCTACACGGCCCCAGTATTGAATATCCTACAGAGGCCGCATTTCAGCACAAAGCAAAGGTTAACCCAAGGTTAATATATGCTGCATGCATAACATTTTCTCGAACCTTTCGTATATTTGTACTTGAAATTAGCCTATAGCCCTTTTCGCGCATTATCATGAAAAAGACCACCGCATTTTCGTTTTCCTCGCTGCTGCTGTTGGGCAGCGTGGGCTACCTGGCTGCCAAACTGGCGGACCTGGACCTGACGTTCTTCTTCGACGGCGACGACGACCAGCACCACTACTGCTAGGTTCGTTTTTGCGGCTCAGCCGTCCTTCTTGGTAGTTTTTGTCGCAAAAAGCCCGGCCACTTGGCCGGGCTTTTTTGTTGAAGCTTCGGTCATTGCGGCCGACTGTTCAGGTTCGGCCCGGCTTTTGGAACTTTGCTTCGGCAACGGCGTACCTCGTTGAACTGTTTTTTCACTGGCTGTTGGTGGCGGCTTAGGCAAGCAACGGCCGCCGCAGCCTCCATTTCCTTCCCGGTTTTATGAACCTCGATTCCCACCAAGCTCAGGTGAGCTACATCATCGGCCGAGACCTGGCCCGCAACTTCGCCCAGCAAGGCCTCGACCTTGATGTGGACACCCTGGCCGGCGCCCTCAAAGAAGGCCTCCAGGGCCTGCCCAGCCGCCTCACGCAAGAGCAAATGCAGGCCGCCATGCAACAGCTGCAAGAGCAAATGGGCGGCGCCGACGAAGACGACAACCAAAACCCCAACTCCGTGAACAACAACAAAGCCGAAGGCGAAGCCTTCCTCGCCCAAAACGCCAACAAGCCCGGCGTGAAAACCCTGCCCAGCGGCCTGCAGTACGAAGTGCTGACCGAAGGCACCGGCAAAAAGCCGACTCCCGGCTCGTCGGTGACCACGCACTACCACGGCACCCTCATCAACGGCACGGTGTTCGACAGCAGCTACCAGCGCGGCCAGCCCGCCACGTTCGGCGTGAACCAGGTAATTGCCGGCTGGACAGAGGCCCTGCAGCTCATGAACGAAGGCTCGAAGTACCGCCTCTACATCCCCTCCGACCTGGCCTATGGCAAGCGGGGCGCCGGCCGCGACATCCCCGGCGACACGGCGTTGATTTTCGACGTGGAGCTGCTGAAAGTAAACAACTAAGGCAGCGTGGCAGAAGACTTTTCCCATTCTGCCACCCGCACGGCCGCCCCGCGGTGGTCGGTTCCTACCTCCACACTAGCGGCTGTTTCTGAGCACATGCAACCTCGCGAAACCCAGCCCGACGCTGAACACGCACCTGTGGCCCCGGAAGAATCTTCCGGGGCCGCTTTGCTGTCGGCGCCCCTCGCCGGCCCGGTCCCCACTCCCCTTCCGGAGGCCGCGCCGCTCCCCACGGTGCGCAGCGAGGACGGCCGCGTCGTGCTCACCGACGCCACGCTCACGGTGCGCGGCCAGGAGTTTTTGCTGCTCGAGCTTGAGCGCGCCGAGCTCACGCCCGTGCGCTGGATACTGTGGTACCTGTTGGGCGGGATGGGCCTGGCCATGGTGATGATTGCCTTCCTGCAAAACTGGCTGCGCACCGGCCCGGCCATGTTCGGCATGGCCACCGCGGCCCTGCTGCTGGTGTATGGGCACCGCGGCACCAACCGGCTGCGCCTGTTCCGGCTGGGCCGCGAAATGGTGCACTTCGCCCTGCCCGGCGAAACCGGCCCCTGGCAACGCCTCATGGCCGAAGCCAACCGCCGCATCTACGGCGTGCACGACCGCGCCGCCCGCGAAGCCGCCACCCTGCTGGCCGCCGCCGACGAAGCCACCCGCCAAGCGGCGGCGGCGGCCGCAGCGGCCCAAGAGTCGCAGGCAGCCAACAACAATTCGGCCGGCAACGGCTTGAGTAGCAACGGCTGATTGCAGAATTCAGCAGCACAAGGGGTGCGCGGCGATGGCTTGTCCCCTACCTTCGCGCCCCGTAAATCAATCGTAACCCCGCGCTGCTATTTCCTTTCACCCTCACGCATGGATTCAAAACACTCGCACACCGCCATTTCTGGGGCGGGACTGCTGATTGCCCTCGGCATTATTTACGGCGACATCGGCACGTCGCCGCTCTACGTGATGTCGTCCATTCTCAAGAGCGGCACCGTTCCGGACCTGATTGACTCGCACTTGGTACTGGGGGGCATCTCGTGCGTCATCTGGACGCTAACGCTGCAAACGACGGTCAAATACGTGTTGCTCACCCTCAACGCCGACAACAACGGCGAGGGCGGCATCTTCTCGCTTTACGCACTGGTGCGGCGGCGCGGCGGCTGGCTCTCGGCCGTGGCCATCATCGGCGGGGCCGCTCTCCTGGCCGACGGCGTCATTACCCCGCCCATTTCGGTGTCTTCGGCCATTGAGGGGCTGAAAGCCGTGTATCCGGCCCTGACGCAGGACATGGTGGTGTACATCGTTATTGGCATCATTGCGGGACTGTTTCTGCTGCAAAGCTTTGGCACCCAAATAGTGGGCAAAGCTTTTGGGCCCATCATGCTGCTGTGGTTCAGCATGCTGGCCGTGCTTGGAATAATTTGGGTAATTGAGAATCCAGTCATTCTGAAGGCCTTCAATCCCTATTATGCCTACGATTTGCTGGTGCGCTATCCCGGCGGGTTCTGGTTGCTGGGCTCGGTGTTTCTGTGCACCACGGGGGCCGAAGCCCTCTACTCCGACCTGGGTCACTGCGGCAAGGGCAACATCCGCATCAGCTGGACGTTCGTTAAAACCGCGCTGATTCTCAACTATCTGGGCCAAGGAGCTTACCTGCTGGAACATCAGGGCCAGATGCTGAATGGGAAGAACCCCTTCTTCGCCCTCATGCCGCAGTGGTTTCTGCTCATCGGCATTTGCATTGCCACCATTGCGGCCATCATTGCCTCGCAGGCCCTCATCACGGGCTCGTTTACGCTGGTGGCCGAGGCCATCCGCCTCAACATGTGGCCCAAGGTGAAGCTGAACTACCCCACCGACGTGAAGGGCCAGCTCTACGTGCCGAGCATGAACCGGCTGCTGCTGCTGGGCTGCATCGGGGTGGTGCTGTACTTCCGCGAGTCCACCAACATGGAAGCGGCCTACGGCCTGGCCATCACCCTGACCATGATGATGACCACCATTCTGCTCACCATCTGGCTGCGCGCCAAAAAAGTGGCTACGCCGCTGATTGTGGGCTTCGCGCTGTTGTACGGCGTCATTGAGGGGTCCTTCTTCCTTGCCAACCTGCGCAAGTTCCCGCACGGCGGGTGGGTGTCGCTGGCCATTGGCGGGGCGCTCATGGGCGTGATGTACGTGTGGCTGAAGGCGTTTTACATCAAGCGCCGCCTCACGGAATTTGTGCGGCTGGAGCCCTACGTCGACGCCCTCAAGCAGCTCAGCGAAGACGAGTCCATTCCCAAATATTCCACCCATTTGGTGTTCCTGACTTCGGCGGAGCGCGGCAGCGAGATTGAGCAGAAAATCATCTACTCCATCTTCCAGAAGCGCCCGAAGCGGGCCGACATCTACTGGTTCATCCACGTGGACACCACCGACGAGCCCTACACCATGGAGTACAAAGTGACCGAAGTGGCCAAGGACGACGTGTTTCGCATCAACTTCCGCCTGGGTTTCCGGGTGCAGCAACGCATCAACCTCTACTTCCGCAAGGTGATTGAGGACTTGGTGCGCAACAAGGAAGTAGACATCACCTCCCGCTATGAGTCGCTGAGCAAACAGCACGTCACCGGTGATTTCCGCTTCGTGGTGCTCGAGAAGTTCCTGAGCGTGGAAAACGACTTCCCCACCTTGGAGAAACTCGTCATGCAGGCCTATTTCTACATCCGCCAGTTCATTGCTTCCGAAGACCAATATTTCGGCCTCGACACCTCTTCGGTAAAAGTTGAAAAGGTGCCCATGGTCATCGCACCCATAGCCGAAGTAGCCCTGAAGCGCATTCGCTAGGACCACAGATTTAACGGATTTCAGCGGATTAAAACGGATTTTTTTGTGGTTTTGCTCGTGGTGATTGCAACAAAAAACGCCGCCCAATCGGGCGGCGTTTTTTGTTTGACACTAATCGAGGAGAGTTGCGTTCGGAACCGCTTCGGAACCACAAAAAATCCGTTTTAATCCGTTGAAATCCGTTAAATCTGTGGTCCTAGCCAGCGTTCGAGCACGCGTTTCTGGGCGGCCGTGGGGTTGGCGGCGGGCTGGATGCGGAAGCGCCGGTCGGGGTTGGGCAGCATTTTCAGGGTCACGTCGCGGAGCAGGCCATCGCGCCGCACTTGCAGCTTCACTTCCGTGCCCACCGGCGACTGCACCAGGGTTTTGAACGACTCCTCGCCCGGGGCCACGCCGTTGATTAGAATCAGCTCATCGTTCACGCTCAGGCCGCCGTTCCAGGCCGCGCCGTCGCGCACCACGCTCGTCACCAGCAGCTTGCCGGTGCGGTTGGAGAAGTTGGCGCCCAAGGTGCCGCCCCCGAGGGGCTCGCTGGTCAAGGTCATGCCCGCGTAACCGAGGGCGGTGGCGTAGTCCAGGGTTTTGGTGCCGTACACGCTGTTTTGAAAGAACTCGTCGTAGCGCCGGCCGGCAACCTGGGCCACCGCGTCCTGAAACTCCTTGTCGGTAAAGCCGCGGTTGGCCTTCTTGTAATACGTGTCGTAGAGCAGGCGGAACACGTCGTCGAGGTGTTTTTCGCCCTTGGTAGCTTCGGCAATGTTCAAGTCGAGCACGGTGCCAATGAGGTCGCCTTTCGCGTAGTAGTTGATTTCGCTGTTGCGAGAATTCTCGGTCTGGCGGTAGGACTTAATCCAGGCATCAAAGCTCGACTCGGCGGCCGATTGCACGCGGTTGCCGGGCGTGTTTTCTACGGTGCTGATGTCGTTGGCCAGCCCGTTCAGAAACTCTTCGCGCGAGGTATAGCCGGCCCGCTCGTTGATGATTTTGGAGTAGTACGTCGTTATCCCTTCGCTCACCCACAGCATGTTGGTGTAATTCTCTTGGTCGTAATTGAACGGGCCCAGGGCCACCGGCCGAATGCGCTTCACGTTCCAGAGGTGGAAGTATTCGTGCGCCACCAGCCCCAGGAAAGACTTGTAGCTGGCTTCGGAACCGTACGCGTTGCGGCTAACTTCGAGCGTGGTGGAATAAAGGTGTTCGAGGCCGCCGCCGCCGCGCTCAAGGTTGTGCACGATGAACAGGTAATGGTCCAGGGGGTTCTGCCCCACCACGCGGTGCGCCTCTTCGCACACCTTCTTCATGTCGGCCAGCAGCTTGGTGTCGTCGGGGGCGTTATAGGCCCCAAACATGGCCACCTGGTGCGGCGTCCCATTGGCCGTAAACTCCAGCACCTTGTGGTTGCCGATTTCCATGGGCGAATCCACCAGCTCGTCGTAGCTCGACGACTTGAACGTGAACTTGCCGGGGGCTGGGCGCAGGGCCGTGCTCACCTTAGTCCAGCCAGCCGCGGGCTCCACCACCACCGTACTGCCCAACGATTTGTTGTCGGCCGGGTACATGAAGATGCTGGCGCCATTGAGGTAGCCGTGCTCCCCGTCGATGAACGAGGTGCGCACGGTCAGGTCGAACGCGTACACGCGGTAGCTCACCTGGAAATTGGTTTGCTTGGGGTGCCGCACCCGCCACGTGTTCTTGTTGATTTTCTCAGCCGCCAGGGCTTGTCCGCCCGTCGTTTTGGCCTGGAAACCCTCCACGTTTTTGGCGTACTCGCGCACCAGGTAAGAGCCTGGGGTCCAGACCGGCATCTTCACGTCGGTGTATTCGGCCGGGAAGCCGCCGAACTCCATCTTTACTTCGTAATAATGGGTTTGGGGGGCGGGCATCGAGAGCGTGTAGCGCAGGGTGGGCACCGCCGCTTCCGGGCCAGCCACGGCCGGCGTTGCGGCCGCCAACAGCGCCACCAGTGCCGCGTGGCGAAAAAATGTGGTTGAATTTTTGAGCATTGAGACTGTTAGAAAGAACCTGAGGGCGCAAAATAAGCCCACGGAACGGCCGCCAACCTAGCAACCAGTTGCCCCGTTACGAACTATCGTTGCGCTTACTAAGGGCGCATGTTTGGTAATTACTTCTTTTATGCGAATTGTGTGGATGGTTTTTGCGGCGCTATTAGTGGGCATGGTGCTGCTGCTGCCGCGCCTGAACAAGCAGCCGCCGGCTCTGGAGGCCACTGCCTCCCAGCAGGAGGCCTCGCAGCCGGCGCGGCCGGTGGCGGCCGTGTACACCACCCGCGAAGGGGCCAAAGCCGTGCTGCGCGCCCCATCGGCCCGTGCCGACAGCATCGTCGCCTTCGGCCTCGCTCAACGGGGCACGCCGTACGTGTACGCGGGCACCTCCCCACTCACGGGCTTCGACTGCTCGGGGTTCATCATGTTCACCTTCGCCCGATTTGGCGTGGCGGTACCGCATTCCACCGCCCTGCTCATCGACGTGGGCCGGCCCGTGCCCCGCGCCGAGGCGCAACCCGGCGACATTGTGGTGTTTACGGGCACGGCCACCACCAGCACCACGCCGGGACATGCCGGCATCGTCATTTCAAAGGCTGGCGAGGTGCCGCTGCGCTTCGTGCACGCGTCCTCGGCCCGCCGCGAGTCGGGGGTCAAAGTCAGCCAAGTGGAAGGCTCTGATTACGAGCGCCGCTTCATGCAGGTGCGCCGCGTGCTGGGCCCCGGCGAAGTGGCCACGGCGCGCCCGGTGGCCAACGCGGCCGCGCCCGTGCGCACCCTGCCTGCCAAGCCCGTTGCCGTAACACCGCCGCCGGCCGTGGCGCCCACGCCGCCCAAAACCTTGTCCGCCTTAAAAAAAGCGCCCACCGTTGCCAAGAAGGCGGTCAAAAAGCCCGTGAAAAAGACTGCCCCGGTGGCGAAAGCAAAAAGGCCGGTGAGCAAAAAGCAAAGCGCGGCCTCCGCGGCGCGGCGCAAGGCACCCGCAAAACCCGCCCGGACAGCCGCGAAATAAAGGCTGGGTGCCGAACTGGCAGGGGCTTAAACGAGCGATGCCCGGTTGGCCTCTGCCGTCCCACTGAAGGGCGGCTGGGCTAACCGGGCATCTAATCCTTCAAATCTTACCAAGCGGCGAAACTGGGGTACAGTTCCGGCGTCCACTTCTGAGAGTAAGACCTGGCCGAATGTGGGAAGCCTTAGGAGCTACCCCACGAAGCTGTTGTTAGGCGCGTACTGCGGTGAAGCGTACGACATTCGACAGGCATGGCAGGATTTGGTTGGGACTACTAGACATTTTGTACCTCCTTTCTTTACGTTCGACATAACCCCGCTCGCGCTTCCCAGCACCTTAGGGCTGCTTGAACGAGGCCGTAGCACTCACTACTGAGCGGTAAAGTTAATAGCGGGAACTAAGGTTCAAAGTTTAAGCCATAATTTTCTGGCAAAACCGCTAAGAAACCCGCTTGCGGCCTGATTTACAACCATATTCATTTCGCGGTTGGCAGCCCCCAATATCCCGGCTCGAAACTTGGCCGTAAACTTGCCTACATCGTTGGGGAACCCGCTGGTGGGGCCACCCAACATTTCCGCTTACTTTTCCCCTTCAAACCCACCTCATTCTAACCGTAGAAATGAAAAAAACCCTGCTCTTACTCGTTGCCCTTGTGTTGGGTGTCGCCCGCATGGCTTCGGCTCAATCCATGTCTCCGCTCGGGGTGTGGACCAACGCAGAGAAAAAGGCCACGTTTGAAATTTATCAGAACGGCGACAAGCTGTTTGGGAAAATAGTGAGCTTGACCGTGCCCAACGACCCCGCCACCGGCAAGCCCAAAACCGACTCGCAAAACCCCGACCCCAAGTTGCGCAACCGCCCCCGCCTGGGCCTGGTGTTCATGAAAGACTTTACAAAGGACAGCGAAAACAAGTGGGACGACGGCACCATCTACAACCCCGAAGACGGCAAAACCTACTCGTGCTACATGAAGGTGCTCAACCCCAACACCATGGAAGTGAAAGGCTACATCGGCTTCTCGCTCATCGGCAAATCGCAAACCTGGACGCGCGTGAAATAGCCCGCCCCGGCCTGGCCGATACTCGATACCGTTTGCTCAAGGCCGGTTTCCTTAGGGAGGCCGGCCTTTGCTTTGGCACGATATCGGCTTGCGCGGCCCCGTTCCTTCATTTGGCGCGTTACCCCGCGCTGGCGGCCTAAACTATTTGCCCTAGCGGGTGTTTTGACATCAATAGCCTTTCCGCATTTTGTTCGATTTTATTCAAAGCCTGTTCCGGTCCAAAACGGCCAACTCGGCTGCTTGGCACGCCGTGAAGCTGTCGCCGGCGCAGGCGCGGCGGCACGCCCAGTGGGTGGAGCAGCGCGTGTTTCTAAACTGGCTGGCGCCTTACTACAAAGCGTACCATCTGCGCAAAGGCGGTGCCGCCGGCAACCGAGGCCTGCGCGTGCAACTGCTGGAGGAGAAGGGCCGCCAGGGCGCGCTGTTTTTCTTTGATGACAGCATTGGGCCGGGCAATTTCCGGCACTTCTACGAGCACTTGGGCGAGCGACTGCTCCTGCTGGGCTACCACCGGGCCTGCGCCGACCAGCGCAAGAAACGCGTGCAGCACCACACCGAAACCACCCTCAAGCAGCTCTACAAGCCCAACCCCACCGACTGCGTCAAAACCGGCCGCTGCAACCAGCGCTTCGGCTTGGTCACCGTCGATTTGGTGGCCGTCGACCAGCAGCCCATGTTCATTCGCTTAACGAGCAACGAGGTGCTGGAGCCCGGCTTTACCCCGGCCGCCTCCTACGACGAGTTGCTGCAGGCCCTGCTGGACGCACCGCCGCCGAACGCCGAAACGCAAGCCCGGATTCAAGAATACCACGACCGTTTCTAATCCCCCGTTTCCGCAAACAAAAGGCCCGCACCCAATTGGTTCGGGCCTTTTATTCTTTGAAAATCAATGACTTGTTCAAATTTACTTAAAGCAGCGTTTTACCCAAATTATTCGCGTACAAACTGGCTGTGGCCCACCATCTCCCCTCCGTCGCCCAACAGGCGCAGGTAGTACAAACCCGGAGCCAGGGCTTGGGTAGTTACTCGGGGCTGCGCTGTTGATAAGGCTTGGCGCAGGACCACGCGGCCCACTGCGTCGACGGCCACGGCCGTGCGCGCGGTGCCGGGCAAGGCCGCCAGGTGGAGGTAGTCGCGGCAGGGATTGGGATAGAGTTCGAGGGCGGCCACGCCGGCAGCGGGGCGGGTGGCCAGCAAGGTATTGTCGCGAATGGGAGCGGCCGTGGGCAGGTCGAGTATCCACTGGTCGGGGTCAACCGTTACGCTGGTCACCGTGCCCGTCACCGGGAAGGTGAACGTTTCGATGGGCTGCGACTGGCGCAACCGCACCGTTTGGGTGGTGCCGTTGGCAAAAGTGAGGCGGTAGTCGACTTCGGTATCGAAGAACGGCGTGGTGGTGGGCTCAGAGGCCGCTTCTGTGACGCGCAGCACGAAGCTGTTGCCGCCCTGATTCCAGCGCGCTGCAAAAATGGGATAGCCCCGGCCCCGAAACCATTGCTGGAAGAAGTAGCCCAAGGGCCGGCCCGCCTCGGCTTCGAACACGCGCTGCAAATCGGCGGTACGGGCCGTGGACCCGCGGAACTGGCTTTGGTACGTGCGCAAGGCGCGGAAAAACTTCACGTCGTCGTTCAGCAGGTAGCGCAGCATGTGCACCACGGCGGCGCCCTTCTTGTAGCTCAAGTAGTAGTCGAATACGCGCCCCACGTTGGCGGTGTCCGCCACGTACACGCTGCCCGAATTCAGCTGGGCCAAGCGGTGGGCGTCGTTCATCCAGTTGCGGGGGTCCGCGGGGGCCCCAAAGGCCTGCAACGAGAGGTACTCGCCGTACGAAGCAAAGCCCTCGTTGAGCCAGATGTCCTGCCAGCTGGCACAGGTCACGTTGTTGCCAAACCACTGGTGGAACAGTTCGTGGGCCGTGAGCGTGAACGAGAAGCCATCCTGACTGGTCATGGTTTGGTGCTCCATGCCCCCGAAAATGGGCACCGTGGTATGCCCGTACTTCTCGTTGGCAAACGGGTAGAGCCCCACCAACGCCGAAAAATTCTCCAGAAAGCCCGCGGTTTGGTTAATCCGGGCTTGCCAGTAGCTCAAATAGGCCGGGTTGTACACGTAGTTGACGATGGGCACGCGTAGCCCGCCGGCCGGGTTGGCGTAGGTTACGTATTCGGTGTAAGGCGCCACCGACACCGAAATTAAATAATACGCAATCGGGTGGCGAGACTTCCACTCGTAGCGCACTTTGTTGCCCGGCAGCGGCACGGTGCGCGCCAGCACGCCGTTGGAGCCGACCTTGTTGGGCACGGTCGTCGTCACCCACACGTCCGTGGAGTCGGCCTTGTCGGTAAGCACCTGCTTGCAGGGGAACCACTCGTGCGCCGAAAACGGCTCCGACAGCGACCACGTCACGTTGTAGGCAAACCGGGGCGCCCCGCGGTAAGTATCGAGCTGCACGGAGTCGCGCGTGCTCAAGCCGTTACCGATGGCGGCCGAATTGCCGCTCGGCGCCGTGCCGTGGTAGTAAATGCGCGCATCGGCCAGCGAGCCGGCCGCAGCGGGCTGAGCCAACCGGGCCGTGGCGTCGGGTCCCGCCCGCCGGATGCCGGGCGAGCGCCGCCCGTTGATAACCACCGAGTCGATGAGCAGCGTGGCCGTACCGGCGGGGGAACCAACGGGGGATTGGTACAGCTCAAAGGCCAGCGAGTCGAGCGGCTGGCTGCCCACTTGCACCCGCATCCACACCGAGCCGGCCACGTTCAGCGAGTTGTTTTCCATCGCCAGGTCCAGCTTGTAGTACTTCACGTCGTAGCGCTCCATTTTTTGGCGGTGCGACACGGAAGAAGTGGCCGTGCGGTGCGACGTGCGCACGTGGCCCGCGGCGCAGAGCTGGCCGCCGTTCAGGGCTTCCTGGCTCAGGGTAGCCGCCGCGGAATACGTAGCGGGCTGCTGGGCCTGAAGCCGCGGCGTGCCCCCGATTAGGAGGCTGAGGAAGAAGGCAAAGTAGAGAAATCGCATGAAAAACTACGGAATCGCAACAATATAATTTGAGGGGTGGTTGGCTACCCAAACAGCATGCAACCCAAGGTACGTTCAGCCGGTCAGAAGGACCACCGCCGGGCGGATTTTGGCAGCCTTTTAGACAAACGGCTACCGCCGGCTGGATGTTGGTTTTCACAGCTGTATATTTCGTCTTTATCAGGATTTAGTACGCTTTTTCTCCTTTCACATGGCTCCACGCCCACGCTTGCTTTGTTCATCCGCTTGCTCGTGGCTCCTGGTGCTCTGCGGCTGGCTGGCGTTGGCAGGGCCTGCGCAGGCCACGCACATAGTGGGCGGAGAGATGGAGCTGGTGCACAACTCCGGCGAGTCGTACACGCTGCTGTTGAACTTATACTTTGATGCAGTGAATGGCAGCGCCAGCGCCCTCGATGCCGACCTAACCGCCAGCATTTTCGAGAAAGGCACCAACAACCGCATCGCCAACGTGCTGCTGCCCCTCACCAGCAACACCTTCGTCAACTACACCAACCCGGCTTGTGCCAAGCCCACGCTCAGCACGCGCAAGCTGGTGTATAGCCGAAACATCCAGCTGCCAGCCGCCACCTACGCCAACGCGCTGGGCTACTATGTGGCCGTGGAGCGGTGCTGCCGCAACAACAGCATCAGCAACATTGTGGGGCCCAATAACGCCGCCCAGACGTTCTACCTGGAGTTTCCGGCGGTGGTGCGGCGCGGGCAGCCGTTCTACGACTCTACGCCGCGCATTTTCCCGCCCCTGGCCGACTATGCCTGCCGCAACGAGTTGTTCTACTACGACTTCGGGGGACAAGACGCCGACGGAGACTCGCTGGTGTACGACCTGGTGACGCCGCTCAACGGCAACTCCGACGCCAACGTGCCCAAGCCGGCGGCGGCGGCCCCCGGGCCCTACTCCCTCATCAACTGGAACCCCGGCCTCAGCACCGCCAATCAGATTCCGGGCACGCCCACGCTGCAGATTAACCGCGCCTCTGGCCGGCTTACGGTACGGCCCACCGACCAAGGTCTTTTCGTGTTTGGCGTGAGCTGCGCGGAGTACCGCGACGGCGAAAAGATTGGGGAATCGCGGCGCGACTTTCAACTGATGGTGCTGAACTGCGCCATCAACACCCAGCCCAGTTTAGTGATGCTGCCGGCGCCCACGGGCTCGGTCGCCTATCGGCCGGGCCGCGACACGCTGCGGCTGGTGACCGGCGGCAACCGCTGCGTGCGGCTGCGCTTCACCGACCCCGACGCCAACTCGCGCCTGAGCTTGTCGCTTAGCCCGGTGAATTTTACGGGCTTGCTGCCCAGCTTCACCACGGCCACCACGGGCGCCGTGCGCAGCCCGGGCGCCCCCGATACGCTTACCGCCACGCTGTGCTTTCCGGAATGCATCAACACCCGCAACCGGGTCTACTACCTGGATGTGGTGGTGGGAGACGACGGGTGCAGCCTGCCAAAACGCGACACCGTGCGCGTGGCCTTCACGGCCGCGCCGCCCCCCAACGCCCCGCCCACCCTGGTCACCACCGCGGGCCCCACGCTCCCGCTGCAGGCCCGCATCGGCGACTTGATTTCGTTTGACGTGACGGGCACCGACCCCGATAACGACATGGTGCAGTTGGAGATGACCGGCGTAGGCTTCACCCCGACTGCGCTGGGGGCCACGCTTTCGCAGGGCAACGCCAACAACCAGCAGCGCGGCCGTTTTACCTGGCGGGTTGACTGCCGGGCGGTGGGGCCTGATTCGGTTTTTAACTTCCGGTTTACGGCGGCCACCTCGCCGTGCAGCACGCGCGATGCCGTGACGGTGACGGTGCCCATCGTGGTGCGCTACGCCAACCGCCCTCCCGTCCTGACTTCAACCCTGCCCGCCATTAAAACCGGGGAGGACATGCCATTGGTCAACTTGCCGCTGGGGCGTACCTACACCGCCACGTTCACGGGCCTGGACGTAGACCGCGACGGGCTTACCCTAACGGCCACGGGCAGTTCTCCCGACGGCAAAGAAGGGTTTGACTTGGCCAGTGCGGGCATGAGCTTCGACGCTCGCAACGGAACCGGGGTAGCCGATGGCACTTTCCGCTGGGACGTGAGCTGCGCCGCGGCCAACCTGCGCCGCGACCTCGTGGTTACTTTCCAGCTGCTCGACGCCACCTGCAAGCCCCTCCCCCAGAGCCAGCGCGTGCGCCTGCGAGTGCGAAGCCCCGACACCCTGGCGGTGAAGCTCTACAACGTCATCACCCCCAACAACGACCGGCAAAACGACGAGTTTAAGCTGCCCGATTTGCCGCCGAATTTCTGCGACGCACGGTTTAGCAACATCAAAATATTTTCCCGCTGGGGGCAGCAAGTCTTCGAGTCGCAAGACCGGGAGTTTCGCTGGCGCGGCCAGGGCAGCGGCGGCGTGTACTACTACTTCATCACCTACACCGACGGGCGAAAATTTCGAGGCTGGGTGGAGGTCATTCCCTAGCGCCGCTTCGGAAGTGAACGGAGTAGCGCGACAAGTAGCGCGGACTTTGTAGTCCGCGTCCCCGCGCCGTTCTCAT
>NZ_DASVSI010000158.1:0-14730 GCF_036388155.1 Hymenobacter sp.
GGGGTCGTACCCGCAGGGCCGGGGGTGAGGCCTCACGTCTGCAACGATGTGGTAGAGATGCTTCGACTCCGCTCAGCATGACAGTCTTTCCACGGCTCAGGTAACAACCCAAAAACGCTCACAGTTGCACATCAGCCCTCACAAATCCCCGCGCAGGCTGCCTTCCAGCACCACCACGCCCGTCCCACCAATTTGCACAGACTCAATGGCCTCGCGCGGCCCGCTGATGCGCACCTGCACCGTGCCGGCGCGGCCCAGGTCGTGCCCTTGCTCCGCAACGAACTCGGGTGCCTCGATGTAGCCGTGGTGCCAGAGGTAAGCCGCCATGCCGCCCGTGGCCGAGCCCGTCACGGGGTCCTCCGACACATCGGGCGGCGTGCCGAAATGGCGGGCGAAGGTGTGGTCCGCCTCAGTGGCGCCGCCCAGGCAGAACAGGTGCGGGCTGAAAAAGTCGCTCGCGGCGCGGTAGCGGCCCAGGCCGGCGGCGTCGGCTACGTGAGCGCGCCGCAGGGCGGCGTGGTCGCGCAGCAACACCATCAATTGCGGCGTGCCCGTGCTCACGGTTTGGATGGGCGCGCCCGGGAGCACATCATCTGGCGTGAGGCCGAAGAGCAGCAGCACGTCCTCGGGCGCGTGGACGGCGCCAAATACCGGCCGGCGCTGCGTCATCCAGACCAGGGCCGGTTCTCCGGCAGCGCCCGGCAACACGTCCACCCGAATGGGCCCGTGCAGCAGGTTTAGCGTCAAGACCAACGCAGAGCCGTCGGTGGGGAGCGCTACCCGGCCCGCGTGCAGCAGCGCCGTAACGGTGGCAATGGTGGGGTGCCCGGCCAGCGGGATTTCTTCGGCCGGAGTGAAATACCGCACGGTAAACTCGGTGCTGCCAGAAGCGGACGAATCCACAAAAGCCGTTTCCGACTGGTTGAACTCCCGCGCCAACTGCTGCCGCTTGGCGGGCGTAAGGGCATCGGCATCAAGCACCACAGCGCAAGGGTTGCCCCGCAACGGCTGAGTGGTAAAGGCATCGACGAGTAGAAACGGCAATTGGGGCATGAGGATTAGAAAGCACGTGAACGAAGACACGAAGGAACAGTACACCGCCCCAAACGCAAAAAAGCCGATTGGTCGGGCGACCAATTGGCTTTTGCAATAAGCGAACTCGCAGCAGACTACGAAGGGTCGTGCAGCTTGGCTACGCGCTGGCCTTCCTTGTCGTACACGTCGCCGCGCGGCGTGATGAACAGGCGGCGCTGCTGGGTGTCGGTGAGCACGAAGGGGAAGGTCTCGTCGCTGGTGCGGGTGATGCGGCCCACCACTTGCGCGTTGTCGTCGTTGTCGACGCGCACTACCTTCAGACCATTGGTGAGGTAGTAGCGCTGGCTGGGGTCGTTGCGGAAGGTGAGCTGGCCCACCAAGCGCACGGCGTCGCCGCTCGACTGGCTCACGGCCACCATCTCGCCAGCGCCCGGGCGGGTTTGGGCCACGGGCATGTCAGGCACCGACGAGTTGTCGTAGGTGGGGCGAGTGGGCTGCGGACGCGCGGCCACCACGGCCGGGGCCGCCGAAGGAGCCACCGCTTTGTTGCTGGCCACAATTTGGCCGTTGGCACGCTGCCAGCCCTGGCCGATGGCGGCAAGGCGCGGCGTGCGGCCGGGGTGCGTGGGCGAGCCACCGTCGTCGGGCACGGTAGCCATGGCGGCCTGCGACTGGGCCAGGCTGGCGCCCAGCTTGCGCAGCACAAAGCCCGAGAACTCGTCGGCCTCCAGCTCATCGGCGGGTTGCGAGCCGCCACCGCGCAGGGTGTGGCCGTTGAGGTGGTGGCCCATTTCGTGCGCCAGGATGCTGATGCCCGCCCAGTCGGTGTGGCCGGCGCGGTTCACGGCGTTCAAAAAGTCAGGGTTATACAGCAAAAAGCGCTTGCCGTTGTAAACCACCGCGGCGGCGTTGTCAACCTCGCGGGTGGCGCGCAGCTCGAAGCGGGCTTTGAGACCCACGGCGTCGGTGATTTCGCGGATGACGTCGGTGGGCGCCGGCGCGGTCTGGGCCTGAGCCGGCGTGGTAAAGGCCACCGGGAGCACCAGCAACAGCGGAGCAACCAAGCGGCTAACTAAACGAGGGAGGAAAGTCATAATCAGGAAGAGGAAGGATGAATGACTAGTAACCACAACAAGGCAAGCGTGATGCCAGATTTACCGCACCGAACAGGAATTCGAGCCGATTTCTGCGACGGGGACCGAGCCTGCCGGCAACGCTTTAGGCAAGCAACGGCCGCACCTGTTTTTCATTGTAGCGCAGCTTGCTAATGCTGGTTTACCAGGCTCGTTCGTGGTTGCTGGAATAACGAAATCTGCACCCTGGCGGTTCATTCTGAAGAGTCGCGAAATGGGCTTAACGGTTGCGTTAAGTCTTTGGCGGCCGGGCCCGAAGTAACTTTGCAATCCGGGCCACGCCGCCCCTTTTTCGCCGTTTACTGCATGAACCAAGCCCACCTTCACCTGCTGGTCAACCACGTGCCCATTGTGGGCAGCCTCTTCGCGTGTGCGCTGCTGGGAGCGGGCCTGGGCCAACGCAACGAAACCCTGACCAAAGCGGGCCTGGTGGCGGTGCTGGCCGCGGGCCTGCTGTGCCTGCCCGCCCAGCTCACGGGCCAGGGCGCCGCCGTCATTGCCGTAGACCTGCCGCGCGTGAGCCGGGCCCTGACTCAGAACCACGCCGCCGCGGCTGAGGTAGGCTTCTGGGCGCTGGAGGGTGCGGCGGCGCTGGCGCTGTTTGGCCTGCTCCTCCTCAAAAACGCTTCGCCGCGCGCCCGGCTGCTGGCCGGGCTCGCGCTGCTGGCCACGGCCCTTAGCTTTGGCCTGCTGGCCCGCGCCGGCAACCTGGGCGGCCAAATTCGCCACACCGAAATTCGGGAAGGATTTGGCACCCCCGACGAACTCTGATGAGTAATGGTTATTGGTTAACGGTTAGTGGTTAGTCTGTTTTCTATGCAGGAGTTTTTCGTGCACGGCTGCCGACCGCTCCATTTTATTTTCACCTACTCACCGCCCTCCTTCGTTAACCGCTAACCGCTAACCATTAATCATTAATCATTAAAAAATGGCTTTTCCTTTTTTTGGCGACGACAAATCCACCGTGGCGCAACTACTCAATACTTTGCCCCAAATTGGCTGCCTCGAATGGATTGGGCCGCGGCCGGTGCGCCGGGCGCCGGCCATTTCGGTGCAAGAGGCGGAACTGAAAACGGACTCGCACCTGCTCGGCGACCACGCCCGGCCCAAGTCGGGCGGCAAGCGGCAAATCACGCTCATTCAGCACGAGCACCTGGCGGCGGTGGCGGGCTACCTGGGCCTCGACGCGCCCCTGGACCCCGCCCGCCTGCGCCGCAACCTGGCCGTGAGCGGCCTGAACCTGCTGGCCTTAAAAAACCGCCGCATTCAAATCGGCGACGAGGTCGTCCTGGACATCACCGGCGAGTGCCACCCCTGCTCGCGCATGGAAGAAGAGCTGGGCCCCGGCGGCTACAACGCCATGCGCGGCCACGGCGGCCTCACGGCGCACATCGCCCAGGGAGGCCTCATTCGGGTGGGCGATGCGGTGCGCGTGCTGGGAAACGACGCTTGATTTCAAGCAGCAAAACGCCTTGAATGCCGTTCTCGGCTTAGCTCCAGTGTCCAGCTTCAATGCCATAATTTCCGGGTAAAGTCGAATACTCCTTTACTGAATTATCAACAAATTTTAAAAGGCCTATTTTTTCGACCATTGATTTCATGATTAACCCATCCAAATATGGTTAACCAACGTACTTAACCTGGGCCTTTCCGTGGCATGACTGCTCATGCCTAAGGCAGTATTCTACTCTTTTCTTTCACTCATTTTTCATACATGTACACACCCCTACTTCCGCTGCCGGCCTTAGGCCGGCGCCTACGTCATTTACTGGGTGCGGCGGTGCTGCTTGGCAGCGCCGCTACGGCTCAGGCCCAGACGACAGTTTGGGCACTTGGAACCGTGAGCCAGACCATTCCGGCAGGTGTAAACCAGTTCTTTCCCTTAGGCGCGGCCGCTGGTACCCAAGGCATTGTGCCTTTCAACCCCAACGCGAACAATCAGCCTCAGGGGTTGGCGCAGCCCATTTCGGGGCTGGCGAGTGGGCAGGTTCTGGTGGGCATGGATTACCGCCCCAACACCGGCCAATTGTTCGCGCTGGGCTACGACGCTACCACGGCCGGCAACAACGCGCAGGTGTATACCCTAGCTCCTGCTACTGGCGTGGCCACGGCCGTGGGCAGCGGCCTCCGCTTGGAACTGGGCGGAGCCACTGACCGCATCGGTTTCGACTTCAACCCGACGGTGGACCGCATTCGGGTGGTGAGCACCAACCGGGCCGACTACCGCCTCAACCCCAACAACGGCGCTCTGGTGTTGCGCGACGGTGATTTGACTTACGCCGCTGGCGACGCCAACGCCGCCCTTACTCCCGGCGTGGGCTCGGCGGCTTACACTAACTCGTATATTGGCAGCACCAGCACCACCCTCTACGACATCGACGAGACGAACGGTGGCATTCTTGTCACGCAAAGCCCCCCCAACAATGGCACGCTCAATACCGTGGCGGCTATTTCCTTGGATGGCTTTCCGGTGGGCACTGTCCCCGCGCTCGACCTTGACATCTACTTCGATGGCACAAACAACATCGGGTTTCTGTCGTTGGTAACGCGTCCAAACGTATCCGGGTTCTCGAGCAGCGACCTTTACCGAGTGAACCTGAGCACAGGAGCTGCCTCCAGCAAGGTCAACTTGATTCCGGCCAGCATCGTCGCTCCGTTCAATCTGTTCGACATTGCTATTCCGGTGGCGCCGCCCACTCCGGGGCCGCTCGTGGGCCAGTTGGCTTACGCCGTTACCGAAGCCAATGCCCTCATCAGCTTCGACACCCAAGCACCTTCGGTGGTGCGCAGCCTGTCGTTCATCACGGGCGTGGCCGCTAACCAGACGCTGGTGGGCACCGACTTCCGCCCCAACACCGGCCAGCTGTTTGGCTTGGGCTACAACCCCACCGCTGGGGCCAACGACCGCCTCTACACCATTGACCTGGCCACGGGCGTGGCCACGCCCGTGGGCACGGCCGACATTGACCTCGACCTGGGCGATGCCAGCAACACCATTGGCTTTGACTTCAACCCCACCGTGGACCGCATTCGGGTGGTGAGCAGCAACGGCAATAACTACCGCCTCAACCCCGTGAACGGCGCCGTCGTTATCAAAGACGGCAACTTGGCCTACGCTGCCGGCGACGCCAACGCTGGCCAAACCCCCACCGTGGGCAGCGCCGCTTACCTGAACTCTTACGTGGGCGCCACGGGCACGGGCCTGTATGTGCTCGACCACGTCCGGGGCACCATCTCCTGGCAAAACCCGCCGAACGACGGCGTGCTCACCACCTCGCGGGCCCTCACCGGCGTGAACGGGGCGGGCGTGGGCGGCGCCATTAGCGGCCTCAACGACCTCGATTCTTATTTCGACGGCACCGCCAACATCAACTACCTCGCGGCAGCACCGGCTGGCCAAATCTTCAGCCGCTTCTTTGCGCTCGATGCATTCAGCGCCACCCTAACCACTCCCCAAGTTGCCACCGACCGCGGCCGCATTGGCCAGGGCATTGGGGTTCGCGACATTTCCATCTTGCTAGCGCCTACTTCGGTGGCCAACGCATCGGCTACGCTCACGGGCCAGTTGCTGTATGGCATTGCTTCGGGCAACCTGGTTTCGTTTGACTCGGGCAACCCCGGCGTTATCCGCACGGCGGTGAACATTACCGGCCTGCCCGCTACGCAAGTACTGGTGGGTTCCGACTTCCGGCCGGCCAACGGCGCCTTGTATGCGCTCGGCTACGACGCGACCAACAGCCAGGGCCAGCTTTACACCCTGAACCTGACCAGCGGCGCGCTAACCGCCGTGGGTGCCCTTACCGGCTACACGCTGGGCGCGGCCACGGGCATCGGCTTCGACTTCAACCCCGCCGCTGACCGCATTCGCATTACCGGCGCAAATGGCAACAACTACCGCACCAACCCCGCCGACGGCGTAACCATTGTGGATGGCGTTACGGGCGGAGCCATCTCGGCAGGAGCCTACACCAACAACGACAACAACACGGCCACGGGCACTGTGCTGTACGGCTACGACCAAGCGACCAACCAAGTCGTGCAATTCAGCAACCCCAACGCCGGCACCAACGCTCCGCTGGGCGCATCGGGCATCACGGTGAATGCGGCCAACGGTGTTGAATTCGACATCTACTCCGACATCACCAACCCGGCCACGCCCGTGAATACGGCCTTTGCTTCGGCCGCCGCAACCGGCACCACCACCGACAATTTGTATAGCGTGAGCCTGACCTCGGGCGCATTCTCGTCGCTGGGCCGCATCGGCAACGGCAGCAACCTGGGCGGCCTGGCCGCTTTCCTGACGCCGGGCCCAATTTTGCCGGTGGCCTTCACCTGGACCGGCGCCGTGAGCACCGACTGGGGCACGGGCGGCAACTGGAGCACGGGCACCGTGCCCACGACTGCTGACAACGTGACCATCCCAGGAGGGACGCCCAATCAGCCTACGACAACCGGGACAAATTTGGCAGGCTCAGTAACACTCACTACCGGGGCAATTCTTACGCTAGCTCCCAACAGTGTATTACTAACTGCAGGTAATTTCACCAATAATGGGGGCAGCATAGCAGGCACGGGAACATATTCCGTAAGCGGAGCCAACACCGTGATAGGAGGAACAAATCCCACCACCTTCCCCAGCTTAGCAGTTGGCATCAACGCAGCTAGCACAACTGCACCTGTGTCTATTAGCCGGTCACTGCTATTGACGTCAAACCTTAATATTGGAGCTGGCCAGCCATTTACACTGCTTTCCACCGCTACGGGCACCGCCTACGTAGTGAACAACGGGGGCACGGTAAACGGCACTGCCACCGTGCAGCGCTACATCGACCCTAGCCGCAACGGCGGCGTGGGCTACCGCCACTACAGCGCCCCAGTGGCCAACTCTACCGTGGCTGACCTGGCAACCGCCGGCTTTGCGCCGGTAGTAAACCCCGCCTACAACACCACGGGCAACACCGTAACACCGTTCCCCAACGTGTTTGGCTACAACGAAGCACGCGTGAACCCCTCTACTCCGAGCGGCACCCCTTCGCCCGCACCCGAGTTTGACAAAGGCTTCTTCTCGCCTAATGCCACGGGCGATGCCCTGGAAGTAACCCGCGGCTACACCGTGAACATTGCGGCCACGGCCAACGTGGACTTCACCGGCACCCTGAACAACGGCCCGCTGTCGGCCACGGGCCTCACCCGCGGCAGCCAGCCCGAAAGCGGCTGGCACCTGCGTGGCAACCCCTACCCTTCGGCCCTCAACTGGCAGTCGGTACTGGACGCCAACCGCGCCACCAACATCGAGAACGCGCTGTACGTGTTTAAGAGCAGTGGCCAGTACACCGGCACCTACGCCAGCTACGCCAACGGCGTGGGCACCAACGGCGGCACTAGCGTGCTGCCCGTGGCCCAGGGTTTCTTCGTTCGCACCGTAACCGGCCAGACTGGTAGCGTCTCCTTCACCAACGCCGACCGTGTTGCTGCTTTCGACGCCACGCCCTTCCAGCGCAACACCGCCGACACCCGCCCGCAGCTGACGCTGACCCTGAGCAACGCCTCGGCTCGCACGCAGGCTGCCATGTATTTTGAGCAAGGTGCCACGGCTGGTTTCGACCGCGCTTTCGACGCCCACGCCCTGCCCTCTCCCAACGGCCTGGTGCTGGCCACCGAAACCGCTGCTGCCGAGCCCCTGGCCATCAACGGCCAGCCGGCCCTGACGGCTGCCGAAGTGGTGCTGCCCCTGCGCGTGGCTTCGGCCGCCGCTGGCACCTACACGCTCAGCGTTGACAACCTGGCCAACCTGCCCGCCACCTACCGCGCTTACCTGCGCGACGCCGTGGCCGGTACATACACCGACCTGACCACCACGCCGAGCGTGACCCTCAGCCTGGCTGCCAATGGCGCTGCCGGCGGCCGCTACGCCGTGGTGTTCACCACCCAGAACCGCGTGCTGGCAACCGCTCCGGCTGCTTTGGCCCAACTAGCCAGCGTGTACCCCAACCCTGCTACCGGCAAGGCTACCCTGCTGTTGCCCGCGGCCCTGCGCGGCAACAAAGCCACCGCCGTATCGGTGGTCGACAACCTCGGCCGCACGGTACTGAGCAGCACGTTGGCTGCCGGCGCTGGCGAAACGCTGGAGCTGTCCTTGAGCACGCTGGCTCCCGGCGTGTACTCGGTGCAGGCCCGCACAGCTGCTGGCCTCGTGGCCAAGCGCCTGGTAGTTCAATAACCCAGACACCGGCACGGAGTAGTATTCGTGCATAAAAAAAGCCCCGACTCACTGAGTCGGGGCTTTTTTTATGGGGAAAGGTTTGTAGACGGTGTTGAAAGTAAAAAGCCCCATGCCAAAGGCGTGGGGCTTTCCGAGCTATGAAAACAACTGTCCCCAGGGAGACACAGCCCACTTACGGCGCTGGGGTTGCGGCTGGATTGCGCACGGCCGAGTTTTATTATGCGCCGTCCATGCGCACGATTTTGGGCGTGAAGGAGCCCAGCACATCCACCAAGTCCTGCTGGTGGGCCATTACTTGGCGGATGTCTTTGTAGGCCGCGGGCGCTTCGTCGAGCCCGCCGCCCAAGAGCTCCACTCCGTGGTCGCGCAGTTCGCGGCGCAACTCGCCTTCCGTAATCTTGGTTTTGGCTTGGGTGCGCGAAAGCCGCCGCCCGGCCCCGTGCGACGCCGAATTGAGCGATTCTCGCTCGCCCCGACCTCGCACAATGTAGCCCGGCGCCGTCATCGAGCCGGGAATGATGCCGAGCACGCCCTGGCCGGCCGGCGTGGCCCCCTTGCGGTGCACAATGGCGGTGCGGCCGTCGGCCAGTGTTTCCTTCCAGGCAAAGTTGTGGTGGTTTTCCACCTGAGCCAGCGGCGTTTCGCCCAGCGCCTGGCTGATGCGCCGGTGAATGTCGTGGTGGCAGGCCGAGGCGTAATCACCGGCTAGGCTCATGGCCGCCCAATACTCCTGCCCCTCCTGCGAGTCCAGGGAGAGCCACGCCAAATGCCGGGCCTCGGGCGGCAGCGGGCACTTGTCCATGGCCACTTTGGTGTAGTGCTGCGCAATGGCCGCGCCTAACCCGCGCGAGCCTGAGTGCGAAAGCACGCCGAGGTACTGGCCCACGGGCAGCTTCAGGTCATTGTTGGGGTCGGTGAGGTCCACCACGCCGAACTCCACAAAGTGGTTGCCCGAGCCCGACGAGCCCAGCTGCTTCACGGCGGAGTCCAGCTTCTGGCGGGCCACGGCAATCTCACGAAACTCCGGCCGCTCGAAAATGGGGTCGTCCGTATTCACCTTCTTGTGCACTTCCTTGTTGCCGAACTTGGTATGGTGCAGCAGCAGCTTGCGTAGGTCCTGACGGTTTTTCTCGAGGTAATTGGCTGGAAATTCAAACACCGACAGCGCCATCCGGCAGCCGATGTCCATGCCCACGCCGTAGGGAATCACGGCGTTGTCGGCCGCGAGCACGCCGCCGATGGGCAGTCCGTAACCCTGGTGGGCGTCGGGCATGAGGGCCCCATCTAGGGTGATGGGCAGTTGCATGGCCACGTCCATCTGCTTGCGGGCGCCGTCTTCGATGAAATCGTTGCCGTAGCGGCGGTAGTCTTTGATGGCCGGGTTCAGGCTCACGTCGCGCGAGGGCTGCGGCACCAGCTCTTCGGCCACCAGACGCCAGTTCTCGTCGCGCACGTACTTGAATGGGTCGTCCTTTATTTGCTTGAGCAGGGCCAGGGCGCTGCCTTTGTCCATTTTCTTGAATTCCTTTTGGGCCAGCACGTCAAGGGCGCGGCCAATGGCGGGCCCTTCAGGAAAGCCGATTTTGCGGAGGTCGTTGCCGCGGAGTTGGTTGGCCATATGTGGAAAGGTTGAGGTGGGAATTGAGATGTACGCGGGCCTTGAGGCGATGTTATGCGCACAAAAAAGCCCCAACCATTACGGTTGAGGCTTTTTTTGCTGTGGATTACGGCAGCGCGGCCGTAGCGCGAACTTTTAGTCCGCGCCTGTAATGAGTTGAAAATACAAGCAACTCGCGGACTGAAAGTCCGCGCTACGCTCCGTCCATCCGAACGATTTTCGGCGTGAAGGAGCCCAACACGTCCACCAACTCGCGCTGGCTGGCCATCACGGTGTGAATGTCCTTGTAAGCCATCGGCGCTTCGTCGAGCCCGCCACCGATTAGCTCGATGCCGTGCTCGGCTAAGTGCTTGCGCACGCCGGATTCAGTCAGCTCTGCCTTGGCGCGAGTCCGCGACATGAGCCGGCCGGCGCCGTGCGAAGCCGAGGATAAAGATTCAGCCAAGCCTTTGCCGCGCACGATGAAGCCGGGGGCCGTCATCGAGCCGGGGATGATGCCGAGCACGCCCGCACCGGCGGGCGTGGCGCCCTTGCGGTGCACCACCACCTCCCGGCCGTCGGCCAGCTGCTCCTTCCAGGCGAAGTTGTGGTGGTTTTCCACTTTGGCGATGGGACGTTCGCCCAAGGCTTTCGCCAGCCGCTGATGAATCTGAGCGTGGCACGCTGAGGCGTAGTCACCCGCCAAGTTCATGGCGGCCCAGTACTCCTGGCCGGCTTCGGTGTCGAGGCCGAGCCAGGCGAGGTGCTGGGCTTCGGTGGGCAGTTGGCACACGTCTTTGGCCAAGCGGGTGTAGTGCTCGGCAATGCCGGCGCCCAGGCCCCGCGAGCCGGAGTGCGACAACAAGCCCAAGTATTGGCCCAACGGCACGCCAAGGTCGATTTCTGCCTCGGTGATTTCGACAATGCCGAACTCCACGAAGTGGTTGCCCGAGCCGGAAGTGCCCACTTGCTCGGCCGCCTTGTCACGCTTGTTTTTCAGGAAAGGGATTTCCAGAAATTCGTCGCGGTCGAGCACTGCCGAGGCCATGCGGTGGCCCCGCTCCCAGCCCCGGCCGGAGCCGAAGCGGGTGTTGTTGAGCAACAAGGTCCGCAGTTCCTGCACGCGCTGGGTGAGGTACTTGGGCGGCAAATCGAACACCGACAACGCCATCCGGCAGCCGATGTCGACGCCCACGGCGTAGGGAATCACTGCGTTGTCGGTGGCCAAGACCCCGCCAATGGGCAAACCATAGCCGTGGTGGGCGTCAGGCATGAGGGCGCCGGCCACGGTCACGGGCAGTTTCATGGCCGTTTCCATCTGGTGGATGGCGCTGGGGTCGATGTGCTCGGCGCCGAACGTGACGTAGGGCTTGCGCTCCGCCAAGGCAATGTGCCGCGACGGGGCCGGCAGCAACGCCGCCGCGGTGTGGCTCCAGTCGAGGTCGGTGAGGTAGTCTTTGGGATTGGTTAACAGTTGACCTAGCAAAGCAAGCTGGTCGGTTTGCGAGAGTTTTTTGAGGTGCTTGCGCTGCAATTGCGCGAGGGCAAGCCCAATGGCCCGGCCTTCGGGAAACCCGAGGGTGCGAAGGTCGTTGCCGCGTAAAAGAGTGGCCATACAATGGTCGTTGCACGAAGGTGAGCCGCTTAAGTGGGCATCAATTCGTTGATGAGAAAAAGATAAAAACGGACTGGGCAACAGGCACACCGCCCACATATGTGCTCTAACCACCTGAGCTACCGCGGGCCGAAACCCACGAGCCGGAATTGAACCGGCGACCCCATCGTCCCAAACGAAGTATGGCGGTGCTACGGCACCAGCCCGTTTTTTACTGACAAAAAACCGGAGCAACAGACGGCCCACGAAACGGGCAAAATGCCCGACGGGATAGGGTCGGAGTAGCGCGTGCCTACGGCATCCGGCAAAAAATTTGAGAAGGGTAATAAAAGCTGAGCAGTCACATGGATTTGAAGTCGAAGTAAGACTGCTCGACGACACCTTCTCAACCCGCTCCCTGCCCGGGGCAACAAGCGCTCGGCCTCCTAGTCCTGCTCTAACCAACTGAGCTACGGCCACTGCCTTGCGGCAATTTCCGGCGGGACTCGAACCCGCGACCTGGACATTAAAAGTGCGAAGTATGGCCGGGTTACGACACCCGGACAGGGATTGGATAATTAGTATTGGGGCAAAAGGCAGCGAAAGCCTATTGTGGAACGGTGCTTTTAGCCACTCAGCCACTTTGTCCGTTTGCGGCCAAAGGAGGGATTCGAACCCCCGGTATCCGTTTGGATACAACAATGCGAAGGAAACCTCGCCTACGGCACCCAATACAAGCTTTTGTTTCCGGCGTGGGGCAACAGACGCCCGGCCAGCTGGTGCGGCCCTACCAATGCGCGGCGCCCTGCCTTGCGGCAGCACTTCGGGAGTCGAACCCGCGACCGCACCTGAGGTTGAGCGAAGGAAGGCCCGGCTACGGCACCCACCCGGAAACATGTTTTAGCGGCCTCGTCCGAAAATTCAGGGCAAAAAGCGGCTGGCGTGTCAACCGCAGCCGAAGCCGCGGAGGGGGATTCGAACCCAATCTCTCTGATTAACAGTCAGATTTCAACCAACGAAGTATCGCCCGCCTACGGCACCTGAACCGTGCGGAGTCGGCCGTGTGGAACGGCCCACGCAAGCGGGGCCGTTCCGGCCGGCGACTGCCCTTTTGGGTAGCCGTCTTCCTAGTCTTGGAGTTGTCTTAACGTCATAAGGGCGTTTTTTATTCAATTTTGTAACAGTACCAAGAAATAATTGGCACTGCCTGAGGTGAAAAAATTTCGTTTCAACCCATCGTAAAAAGCGCACTGAGGAGCTTCCGCGGGCCATGCAAGGACAACAGTCAGGTGGGCTAGGTTGAGCGAAGGGAATCGAACCCTCGCGGCCAAAGCCGCTAACCCTGCACCCTCGAAGTAGGCCCAGCTTACGGCACCTTGCGCCGCGGCGGCCGGGGTTCCGCTTTATTGTCCGGCCGCATGATTTGGGTTGGTTTACAGTTCTATTTTCTCGATTTCGGTGAGTGCCGAGCCGCCGTTGTCCAGCGCCTGCAGCACGTCGAACACCTTGTCGGACCAGCCCGCGATGAGGGCCACCCCGTTTTCGGGGCGCACCTGCAGCGGGGCGGTGCCGTGGCCGGCCAAGTCGAAGAGGTAGAGGCGGGCGTTGGGGGCCACGGTGCGGCGGTACGCGGCCCATTCCTGGGCCAGGGTGTCGCCGTCGCCGGTGCTGTTCCACAACTGCACGTCGGTGAACATCATCACCTTGTCTACCACTTCCTGGCGCTGGCGCAAGTCGCGCACCACCAGGTAGCCGTTGGTGGAGTAGCCCACCTCGCCTTCGCGGCGGTAGAACTCTTCCACGTTGCGGAGCACCGGGCCGCGGGGCAGGCTGATGCGCTTCCACGTGTTGCCGAACATGCCGGCCGTCACGTGCTGGCAGCGGCTCTGGAGCAACATGCCGAGCACGAGGCTCACGTCGTAGAGCAGCACTTTGCTGCGCGCCGAAATGGGCTGTTGCATGGAGCGCGACACGTCGCAGGCCACCACCACGCGGGTCTCGGGGCCGAAGCCGCGGAGGTTGGCCGCGCTGTGGGCAATGGCCTCCTCCAAGGCCGCGAGCACCACCGCCACGTGGCCGTTCTGCAAAGCTTTCACCTCGCGGAAGGCCGCCAGGAACCGAAACGGCAGCTGCTTGCTGCGCGCCACGGCGGCTCGATTGGCCAGGGTGGCGCACACCTGCGTCATGGCCTCGGCCGACACGCCGGCTTCGAGGATGTTGCGCAGGTTGCGCAACAGGGCCATGTAGCCCAGCTTGCCGCTCGCAATGAGCGTTTCCCAGGTGCGGGCTACGACAGCAGCGCGCTCGGCGGGCGTGGCGAAGGTTTGCTGGCCAACTGCCGACAACTCGGTTTCCCAAGTGTAGGGCGTGGGCAGTTCGCCGCGCACCAGCTGGTCGAACAGGGCTTGCTGGGCCTCGTCGCGCGCCTTTGGGTGCACCACAAACAGAGCGTCGCGCAATCGCACCGCACCGTCACGGTCATATTTCGCCAGCTGGTAGCCATCGAAGCGATTGAAGCTGAGCGCCAAGCCTTTCTGCAGCTGCTTCGAGACGCGGTTGAGGACTTTGGTGCCGCTGCGGCCGTTGGCCTGGGCGTAGTATGCCAGCAACTCCGTGATTTCGTCGGGGCGCTGCACCACCCGCGCCACTAGGCGGCTCAGGAGGTTATCGCCGCGGTGCAAGCGGGCCAGCTCCACGCACAACACCAGGGGCACGGTGCGCAGGTGCAGGCTTTCGCGGGCATATACGGCCAGCTGCGCCACAAACAAGGGTTCGTTTTTGGCTACCAGCTCGCGCAAACGCATGAGGCGGGTATCGGCCGTTTCGTAGAACTGGTCGCTGAGCGCAGCCGTGGCGACGGCGGCGTACAGCTCCACTTGCGGCGTGAGCGTGAAGGCGGCTGCGCCTTCGTGGTTTACCACCGTAGTGGTATTTCGAGAGAAGAAGTTGAAGCGCATAGTTGTGAGAGTTTTAGAGGAAGAGGTTGAGTATTGATTATTCGCTCGCGGGGACCTCACCCCTGCCGGGCACGGCCCCGGCCCCTCTCCCGCGGAGAGGGGAGCCATTGCGGCGCGGTGGTAGCGTGGACTTTTAGTCCGCGCGTGAACTGTGTATATGGGCAACTCGCGGACTGAAAGTCCGCGCTACA
>NZ_DASVSI010000159.1:0-4788 GCF_036388155.1 Hymenobacter sp.
CGTTTGCAGGCCTTTGAGGTTGTTGTTGGGCGGGCTGTAGGACGTGTTCTGCTTGTTTTGGGGGTGAAACAGGTTGCCCAGCGCCACCGGGAACTCGGCCTGGCCGTGCTCGTAGCCCACCAGCACCTGCGAGCCCACCTCCGGGGCGTGAACAGCTGGCCTTAGCAGTCTTTCTTGCCCCCCAGCAAATCTATTCTTCCTCGTTGAGCAAGAGCGGACACAAGCTTAAAAAGGCCGTGCGCACGGCCTCTATCCGTGGTGGGGCGGGCAGAGCCGGAATAGCGATTTGTAAAGTGTTAAGGACGCTCACTTGGCCCCCTATGGCGCAACGAATAGTGCTTTTCTCCAGCAATGGGTGGCGGCCGGGCTGGTTGACTTCTACCAACTCAAAAACGTCCTCCCACAACAGCAGTGCAGGGGCACAAGGAGTGTTGTTTTTGAGGGCGCAGGTTCCAAAGGGCAGGAACGTTTTGTCCAGGGTAGTAGCCACAAGCTTGCCTTGCAAGTGGCTGTTGTGCGGACTGACCACCTGCAACTGACTGGGCAGTGTGCCTTTATCGCAACGGCAGATGGCGCCATTGCAGACGAGTTCTTGTCCAACCTGACTCATATGCGCGCAAGGGTAAGGTGATATTCTTTGTTAAGCAACTGTCCGGCCCGAGCGTATACGGTTAGTTCGGCGTGTTCGGGCAAGCCCGTAGCAAGTTCCATGGTATAGGCGGCCTCGTAGCAAAAGTGCGGCGTTGGCAGGGGCGGTGATTGGCCTGGCCAGCTGGCGGCAGCCAGTTGCAGAGCGTTAGCCAAATGGTTTTGTACAGTGACTGAGTCTGTTCGCTGAAGGTCGAGCGGGCCGTGCACGCGCAGGCCCACCGACTCCGTGCCCACCACCGGCTCCGCCGTCACCTGCTCGGCAAACCACAGCGGCGTTTTGTCGAAGAAGCCGGCAAACCGTCGGGGTGGCCGAGGTGAGCCGAACGGTTGGTGGCACAAGCCCGGCAACAGCGTTTGGTAAAGGTAGTCGAATTGGAGCGAGTGCAGCAAAGCGGCTGGCGAAGCCAATTGCCGTTCGGTAAAGTCCAGTAGCGTCGCGGTCACGCGGTCGTCGGGCGCAGTGGTGGCCCGCAACTCGGTCAGCAGCTGCTCGCCGGCTTGCCGCAGCGCATCGTAGTTGAGCAGCGCGGCCACTTCGCCAGCGGGGGTCAGCAACAACTCCAGGCGGGCGTAGAGGGCCGCCAGCCGCTGAGCCAACTCGGCCAGCGGCTCTGTGTCGGTCGACGTGCGAAGCGACGGTGGACCGCTTTCGAGGGTGACGCTCATGCCCTCGGCCAGCGAATGCACCTGCAGGCGCAGGGTCTTGGCGACGGTGGTGGCTTGGAAATCACCAGCGGCGTAGGCTTCCCAGCGACTAGTGGCCGTGTAGTGGGCCACGGCCGGGCGCAGCGCCGGCGCAACGGGGAGCGGAGGTGCGGCAGCCATTGCGCTCATTCGGCGTCGTAAACCACCACTTTGGCGTGAGGCAGCGGCACCTGCTGTTGGTCGTTTTTGACAAAAAAACGGGCTTGGCTCACGCGCTCGTCCGTTTCGACGTAAAGCGTGAGCGGGCTGTTGGGCCGGGCGGCTTGCAACTGGCGGAAGGCGGCCAGCGTCTCGGCCTCCTCAAAGGCATCGACCCGAATTTTACGCCGCCGCCCGTAGCCCGCATCCACCACCAGCAGCAGGTGAGCGGGAACTGCGCGCGTTTGGGGCCGCAATAAGTCTCGTACGTAGGCGGGCAGGTCAGCCGTAGGTGGATAGTGCGTGCGCTCGGCATTCAAGCAGGTAAGGCTGAATGTTTCGAGTTGCAAAGGTCGGTTGAAGGCCAGTTGCCAAGAGTACGTCTTCAGGTAGGCATCCCAACGTCGGGTACTGAGGGTATGGGTCTTGATTTCCTGCTGCACGGCTGCTGGCATTTTGGCCCGCTCCTGTGCCACCATCTTGGGCCGGTTGGCCGCTTCGTTGAACTGTTTGAAATCGTACTGAATCTCGCGGCCCTCGTAGCGGCCGAGCAGCACTTGGTTGGCACCCGCTAGCCAGACCACTACCACGCCCTTGGGCAGCAGGCACATCGTCAGTTCATCATACGTTTCGTGCTGCTTGTCTTTGGTGTTCCAGTAGCCCTGGCGTAGTAGCTCGGTCAGGCGCTGCTGCGGCAGTAAGAATTGGCCCTCGTAGAACTTGTCTTCCGGGTACGAGTACCAGCGCACCCAAAACCGTTCCGGCACGGGCTGCATGGGGTCGCCCACGCCCCAACTGATGGCCGAGGACCCCCAGTCCCCTTCCAAAAACTCGGGGGCGATGGGAATGCCGGTGCTACCAGTGCCGGCAGCAGGCAGGAAGTAGCCGTCTATCACTTCCATCGGATAGCCTTCCGCCGCTGCGGGGGCAGCCGAAAGACGGAAGCGCTCGGGAGGCAAGGGGGCCGCCGGAACACCGGGCAGCGGAGCAGACAAATTTGGCATAGACGGGGCAGGGGAGCGAGCTGCGCACGCCACCAAGCTAAGCAGCAAAGCAATCAAGTAGGTGGGTGGGCGGAGCATGGTGGCAAATTGAATGAGCGAAGCAGGCGGCCTAGCCCGGAATGGGCAGGCGGGTTGGCAGGTAGCTGTCGTTGGGTGGCAGTTCTTCCATCGGCGGCATGGGGGGCAAGGACCCGCTGCTGTCGGCCGGGGCCTGCTGGCGCGCCGCCTCCATGGCGGCTAGCTGCCGCTGCGAATGGGCTTCGAGCTTGGCATCGTACGCGCTGGTATTGACGCGCATCTCCATGCCGGTGTTGTTGCTCCACGACAGGTGTAGGTAGTGCTGCCGCAGCCAGCGGTAGTCGGCATCGGCCACGGGGGCGGTGACGGCAGTAGCGGGCCGCGCCCCAAACTGCGCCACGGCAAAGCCCGCTAGCTGGTCGCGCACAGTGGCCAACCGGCCGGGCGGCACCGTGTATTTCGCGGTGCGCTCGTCGGGCGCGGTCGGCGAATCAAACTTGATTTCGCACTCGGCCGCCACGATGAGCTTGAGCATGACGGCCAGCGACACGTGCTGAAAGGAATTGCCGAGCGTGCGCGTGCCCGTAACGATTTTTTGCCGGGGCACGCCCTGGCCTTTATCTTTCCAGGTGGTCACCAGCTGGGCGGGCAGGTACCAGCCTTGGCGCTGAAAGTGCGCGGCCAGCTTGTACTGCGCAGGGTTCTTATATTCCAGCTTTTCGGTGGCACCGGGCTGGTAGCCGCCGCCGATGTCGGAGTGCGCGCCCGGCAGCAGCAGCTCCAGGCCCTTTTGCTGGCTAGTGGCGCTCTCAATAGTGGTGATGGAAAAGTTGACCCGGTATTCATCGGCCGCCCGCAGCTGCACCACTTTTTCCAGCGTAGGGTCATCCAGCCACAGGTGCAACTCGGGCACATCGTTGCGAAAAGAGTAGTCATTGAATAGCTTGTGGCGCACGGCCTTGCCCAGCAGGCTGCTCAAGCTGGTATCTTCCTTGTCGTTTTCGTCGAACGACGAGACGCTATCGAAAAGACCTACAAATTTCAGCTTTACCACCGCCGGGTCGACTCCCAGTGCCTTGCACAAATTGTTCTCACGGCCCCGCGAATCGGTGCGCCGGGCGCAGAAGTGGCGGGCCGCCGCCGCGCCCCGGCTAAAGCCAAAAGCGTAGACGGTCAACTCTTCCAGATAGCTGTCCTCAGTAGCAATCAGCAGCGATTTTATGCTAGATTCCAATCGTTTAATGCCTTCCGTTACACGCGCCGGAATGCCGGTTGGCCCTGACCCGAAGCCGCCGCCGCTTATGTCGTCGTTGCCGTCGTTGGTGGTGCCGATGCCTTCCATGTACACCGATATAATTTTCTCATTGCCTACCTTCTTTTGGTGCATGAAGTGCAGTAAGGCGACATTGGAATAGGCGTTTTTGTAGCTCCCGCGGCGGCCCAGTGGGTCGAACTCCATCGTCATGTAATAAGGGTCCTTTATCCGCTTCTTCGTGTTGTTTTCGTTGTTGCCGGTCCCGTCGAAGAAGATGGCGGCTTTAATCTTCACCCCGACCTTGTTCGGCTGGTCGGGCTCGCCCACCTTTCCTTTCCCAATGGGGTCTTGAGCCGACGTGGCTTGCGCTTGGTCCAATGCGTTAGCCATAGGGTTTGAAGTGAATTATCAATTGGAGGAAGACAGAGAAAACCGTGGCATTTGGGCTTACGACTTGCTCCATTTGATGTCGGAACCCATAATCTTGGCTACGGCCCCGGCCGATAGTTCCACGTTATCGGATGCTTTGGCCAGTATTTTTTTACTGCTGGCTTCCAACGCGAGGTCTTCGTCCGTGGCCGTAAGCACCAGTCGTTGCTTGGCCCGAATGCCGATGCTCCCGTCCTTGGTTTCGGCCATAATGTTCTTGTCGGCCGCCAGCGTAATGTCCTCCCCGGCGCGCATCGAAATGTTTTTCTTGGCTTCAATGGAGATGCTGTCGCCCGAGGTGAGGTTGATGGGTCCGTTGGTGGTGAGGTTGATGCTACCGTCGCCCTTGAAGCTGACCAGAATCGAAGTTCCCTTGTTATTGGAATTGGAAATGAGGATGCTTTGCGCCCCCGCCACCTCGCTCATCACAAACTTGTTGCCGCCGGCCGTTTGCAGGCCTTTGAGGTTGTTGTTGGGCGGGCTGTAGGACGTGTTCTGCTTGTTTTGGGGGTGAAACAGGTTGCCCAGCGCCACCGGGAACTCGGCCTGGCCGTGCTCGTAGCCCACCAGCACCTGCGAGCCCACCTC